>CANHVK010000065.1 GCA_947464135.1 Flavobacteriia bacterium
GTAAATAATTTTACTAGTCCATTACAATATGTAGTTACAGCAGAAGATGGAGTAACAACAAAGACTTATACAGTTACTGTAACAATACAACAGACACAGAAAAGTAATTTATGTGACATCACAGCATTTAGTCTAGTAAGTCCATCAGCTACAGGAATTATAAATGCCAATAATGCAATTTCTATAACTGTGCCATCAGGAACAAATGTTTCAACATTAATAGCACAGTTTACTTTATCACCAGGAGCGACAGTAAAAGTTGGAACAACATCGCAAGTAACAGGACAAACAGTAAATAATTTTACTAGTCCATTACAATATGTAGTTACAGCAGAAGATGGAGTAACAACAAAGACTTATACAGTTACTGTAACAATACAACAAACGCAGAAAAGCTCATCATGCGATCTAACAATGTTTAAATTGATTTCGCCTAATTTATCTGGGGTATTTAATGGTAATTCAATAACTTTAACATTGCCTTCAGGTACAAATGTTACTAATTTAATAGCACAATTTACAGCTTCTGCTGGAGCAACTGTAAGAGTTGGTTCAATAATACAAACATCTGGTCAAACTTCAAATAACTTTACTAATGTAGTTCAATACATAGTAACTGCAGAAGATGGTATTACTACCAAAACGTATAATGTTAATATTTCGTTTAGTACAAATTTAAGTAGTGAAAAAGATATATTAAGTTTTGGGTTTACAAACCCGCAAGTGACAGGTCTAATTAATAATTCGGCTATTTCAGTTAGCTTACCTTATGGTACGGACGTTTCGATATTGGTAGCATCGTTTACACTTTCACCAAAGGCAACAGTTGCAGTTAAAAATATAGTTCAACAATCAGGTAAAAATGTGAATGATTACACAACTATTGTAAGTTACGTTGTAACCGCTGAAGATGGATCAACAAAAACATATTTAGTTACAGTTAATTTATTGCCTAAACTAAGTTCAGATAAAGATTTCCTATCTTTTGGAATAAAGACTCCTGTAATAAGTGGAACTATTTCCGGTTCTACTATCAGTATTGTCGTTCCAGATGGAACTTCTTTAACTTCACTAATTGCTACATTTGTTGTCTCACCGAAAGCTTCTGTTAAAATAGGTTCTTTAGAACAAATTAGTGGTGTCACATCAAATAATTTTACATCTACTCTTATTTACACTGTAACAGCAGAAGATGGTTCTACTAAAAATTATACAGTTCTAATAACAACCCAATCAACTTCTGGAAGTAGTGAAAAGGAATTGATTTCTTTTGGTATCTATCAACCAATTATCCCTGGAGTTATTAGTGGAAATAGTGTTACGATAAATTCTTCCACTAAGTCAATTGATGTAACTTCATTGTTAATATCATTTGAAGTATCTTCTGGTGCCAAATTAGTTTTATCAGGTACAACTTTAACTTCGAGAGTTTCAAAATTAAATTTTTCTAATACTATAACAGTTACTGTTGTTGCAGCAGATGGAAGTAAAAAAGAGTATACTATCAATTTATTATTACCATTAAGTAATCAAAAACAAATAATTTTCTTTAAGTCAATGAATCCTTATTCAGAAGGTAAAATAGATACATCTAAAAGAGAAATTAGACTTTCTGTATCTTTTGGAACATTGCTTTCTCAAATACAACCTATATTTTTAGTTTCCGAAGGTGCTAAAGTAATGATTGGACCAGCAAATCAAATAAGTGGTACAAATACAGTAGATTTTACAAAACCTGTAGAGTATACAATTGTTGCCGAAGATGGTACTAAAGTAATGTATATGGTTTATGTTGATGTACAACCAAAATCAACTTTAGGTATAGAAAATGAAGAAAAGAGTATAGTTTCAATTTATCCTAACCCATCTAACGGATTATTTACATTTAAAGCAACCAATGGTACTTTAAAAATATCTATTGTAGATGCAACGGGTAGGGAAGTGTTTACGAAAGATTTTCAATCATATGTTGGTGAAGAAATGCAAATAGATTTAACATCTTTTGGTAAAGGAATTTATTTTGCAAATATTCATAATAATGAAATATCAAGAATAATTAAACTAGAAGTTATTGATTAAATTTTGATTAATTATTTAAATCCCAGTAAAGGCATTTACTGGGATTTTTTTATTCTAAGTTTTTGGATATTTCATATGGTTTGAACATTTAATGAATTGAACTACTCGGTTTTTGGGAACAAATGTATAATCCCCATTTTAATCCCATCGAATTCGAGGGGTTTAAAAAACAAGCAGGATTAAACTGTTTTATTCTTACACCAAAACGTTGGATTGAGACGACTAATGCTATTGGATTATAGCAAATATTTATCATAGTAACGAATTACAGAAAGAAGCAACTATTTCCATTTTGGAAACAGTTCAATTAGAAGGAAACCGTAATGTAAAAAAACTTTATTTTACTAACTTTAATAACACCTAAAATTTGAAAGAGATTATGAATAAATATGCAATTGCAATTCACGGCGGTGCAGGTACTATCTTAAAAAGCACAATGACTCCAGAGAAAGAAAAAGCCTATTTGGATGGTTTGAAAAATGCAATTGAATCTGGTGAAACAATTCTAAGAAATGGAGGTTCTTCTATAGATGCTGTTGAAGAAGCTATTCGTTCTTTAGAGGATAATCCATTATTTAATGCTGGTAAAGGTGCTGTTTTTTCGAACGCTGGAAAAAATGAGATGGATGCTAGTATTATGAATGGAGAAGATTTGTCTGCTGGCGCTGTAGCTGGAATATCAAATGTAAAAAATCCAATTTCTTTAGCAAAAGGGATTATGCAAAAATCGGAACATGTAGTTTTAGCAGGAAATGGTGCTATAGAATTTGCGAAATTAATTGGTTCTGAATTTGAAGATGATGCTTATTTTTTTGAGCAAATGCGATTTGACCAATTACAACTGGCAAAGCAAAGTGACGGTGTTTTTCTAGACCATACGACTGATAAATTTGAGAATGGTGAAAAGAAATTCGGTACGGTAGGAGCGGTAGCACTTGATATACATGGAAATTTAGCTGCAGGGACGAGTACTGGCGGAATGACAAATAAGAAATTTGGAAGAGTAGGCGATAGTCCAATAATAGGCGCTGGAACATATGCAAATAATGAAACTTGTGCTATTAGTTGTACCGGCCATGGTGAATTTTTTATTCGATCTGTTGTTGCTTATGATATTTCTTGTTTGATGGAATACAAAGGACTTTCATTAAAAGAAGCGTGTGATTTTGTAGTAATGGATAAACTTGTAAAGATTGGTGGAGAAGGTGGTTTAATTGCGATCGATAAAAATGGAAATATAGAAATGCCTTTTAATTCAGAAGGAATGTATCGCGCGAAGAAATCGAAAGATGGAGCGCTTTTTATTAAGATTTATAAAGATTAATTTTGGATTACAGATTTTTGATGTTGAATTTTAATTAAACATTCAACATCAAAAATCAAACGTTAACTAAACTGCAAAATCTGTTCGGTGATGGATGGTGAGTTTCTTTAATTTTAAATCATAGTGATCTCCAAGTGACATAACATGTACAATTAGATTTTCAATAGATACAGGTTCACCGATTCCAACATCCGTTATATTAGTGTCTTTCATATGTGTTCCATCAACCAACATTACTAAACCTGAACCAATAGCTTCCATACTGTTACCATTGACAATCAATAATCCTGTATCTTCACCTAGTCCGATACCTAAATTGATTGGGTTGCTAGCACAAACATAAAGTAATCGTCCAATTCTTCCACGTTGAACAAAATGCGTATCAATAATTACGTTGTTTATGAATCCTAATCCGCCTGTAATTTTCACTTCTCCTTTTAATAAAGCTTCATGACTGCTCCCTTGATAAATCATATTGTTAGAACTTGCTGCGGCGCCTGCTGAAGTTCCCGAAATGATAAATTCTTCGTTTTGGTATTTTTCAAGTAACAAATGATGAAAGGCTGTTCCTCCAAAAATAGAAGTCAAACGCAATTGATCACCTCCTGTAAACACAACTACATCAGCAACTTTTAATCGTTCTAAATTTTCAGGTGCATTCGCTTCTTCTCTTGATTTTATATTCAAAACAGAAACATTCATTACATCTAACTGAGCAAAGGCATTGATATATTCTTCACCTACTTCTTCAGGTATATTAGATGCAGTGGTAATTATTTCAATTTTAGAAAGATTCTTTTTTAATGATTCTGTTGTAATTCTTTTCAAAATTCCTTTTTCAAAAAACATTAAATTACGCTTTAAATCATCTTTGCTTTCAGAAAAACTTCCTCTATCAACAGAACCTCCAATTATAATTAATTTTCCTTTAGGATTGTTCATTTTAAAACCTGTTTACATTAAAAATTTGCATAAAAATAGGATTAAAAGAACTTTTAAGATCCAAAACTAATTTTCTATTATCACTTTTTTATAAACATTTTAGTATATTCATGGGAAATAAGCATATTTATCAGTAAATTAAAAAATATAATTGTAATTTAAATTTGCTTATCAACATCCAACGAATTTAGGAAATCTAGCAGCCTATTTAATTGTTTAAAAGGCTTTTTTTCAACATTATAAAATGAAATTATGAAAATTATTGAAATAAAAATACTTCGCGGACCAAATTACTGGTCAAATTACAGAAACAAATTAATTGCGATGAAATTGGATTTAGAGGAATTAGAAGTACGACCAACAAATAAAATTGATGGCTTTTCTGAACGAATTGAAAAATTAATTCCTTCAATGTTTCAACACCGTTGTTCAAGAGGACATGAAGGCGGTTTCTTTGAGCGCGTGAAAGAAGGAACTTGGATGGGCCACGTCATAGAACACATTGCTTTAGAAATTCAAACCCTTGCAGGAATGGAATGTGGCTTTGGAAGAACCAGAGGAACAGGTAAAGAAGGTGTTTATAATGTTGTTTTTTCTTACAAAGAGGAAAACGTTGGTGTTTATGCAGCGAATGCAGCAGTAAAAATTGCTGAAGCGTTGATTGAAGGTCTAGAATACGATTTGAATAACGATATTAAGACGATGCGTGAAATGCGCGAAAAATTTCGTTTTGGACCAAGTACAGGAAGTATTGTAGATGAAGCAGTTTCGAGAAACATTCCTTTTATTCGCTTAAACAATCAATCATTGGTTCAATTGGGGTATGGAAAAAATCAGGTTCGTTTCAGAGCAACAATGACGGATAAAACGAGTTCAATCGCTGTTGATTTGGCTAGTAACAAAGAAGAAACTAAAAAAATGCTTTCGGATGCGGCTATTCCTGTCGCAAATGGAATGTGTATTAGTGATATATCAGAAATCGAAACCGTTATTAATCGTGTTGGCTTTCCTTTGGTATTCAAGCCGTTAGATGGTAATCACGGAAAAGGGGCTTCTATAAATGTAAAAACGAAAGAAGAAGCATTAGTCGCTTTTGAACATGCTAAAAAGTATTCCAGAAAAATTATCGTTGAAAAATTCATTTCAGGATTTGATTTTCGAATTTTAGTCATCAATCACCGATTTATTGCGGCTGCTTTAAGAGAACCAGCGCACGTTATTGGCGATGGTGTTTCTACTATTGAGCAATTAATTGCAATTGAAAATCAGGATGAACGTCGTGGTTATGGGCACGAAAATGTTTTGACTGAAATTAGTATCGATAGAGAAACACATGATGTGTTATCTAAACTAAATTACACACTGGAAACAATTTTAGAAAAAGGGGAAAAATGTTATTTAAAAGGAACGGCAAATTTAAGTACTGGCGGAACTTCTACGGATGTAACGGATATTGTTCATCCAACTAATATTTTCATTTTCGAACGCATATCAAGAGTTATCGGACTTGATATTTGTGGAATTGATGTAATGGCTCACAATTTAAACGAACCTTTAGAAGTTACAGGTGGTGTTGTTATAGAAGTAAATGCTGCTCCTGGATTTAGAATGCACCTTGCTCCCGCAAACGGTTTACCTAGAAATGTAGCTGCTCCAGTGATTGATATGTTATATCCTGTTGGGAAATCATTTACTATTCCAATCATTGCAGTAACAGGGACAAATGGAAAAACAACAACTACTCGATTAATTTCGCACATCGTTAAAAACAATGGTTACCGTGTTGGATTTACTACTTCTGATGGAATCTATGTTCAAAATTCCATGTTAACAAAAGGCGATACAACAGGACCGATAAGTGCTGAATTTATTTTGAAAGATCCTACGGTTGATTTTGCTGTTTTAGAAACTGCTCGTGGAGGAATCTTACGCTCGGGTTTAGGCTTTAATAAATGTGATGTCGCAGTGATAACAAATATCCAAGAAGATCATATGGGACTTTCTGATATTAATACCTTGAGCGATATGGCACGTGTCAAAGGTGTTGTGGCTAGAGCTGTTAAAAGAGATGGCTATGCTGTCTTAAATGCAGATAATAAGTATTGTGTATCTATTTCTAAAACAGTTGATTGTAATATAGCTTATTTTAGTATAGACGAAAAAAATCCAATTGTTATAGAGCATTGCAAAAAAGGTGGAATTGCAGCGATTTATGAAAATGGTTATATAACGATTCAAAAAGGAGAATGGAAATTTAGAGTAGAAAAAGCTTCTCATATACCTTTAACGTTTGGAGGTAGAGTTACTTTTATGATCTACAATGTGTTAGCAGCTACGCTTGCGACGTATGTTTATGGATTCACCATTGAAGATATTAAATTGAATTTAGCAACGTTTATTCCTTCAGCAGCTCAAACTCCTGGTAGAATGAATATTTTCGAATTCAAAGAATTCAAAGTTTTAATTGATTTTGCGCATAATGCAGATGGTTTTAAAGGGATCAAGGAATTTTTATCTACGGTAGAATCTCCTTATAAAATCGGAATTATTACTGGAACCGGTGACCGAAGAGATGATGATATTCGTAATATGGGTAGAATTTCGGCTGAAATGTTTGATCATATTATCATTCGTCAAGATAAATTTTTGAGAGGAAGAACAGCAGAAGATATTGTGAAATTATTGGTGGAAGGTATTCACGAATCAAATCCCCAACAATCGTATGAGTATATTCCTAAAGAAGTTGAAGCTTTGAATCACGCTTTTTCATTGGCTAAAAAGGGAACGTTTATTACTGCATTGAGTGATGTGATTGATAATGCAATTGAAGTTGTTCAATCGTATTTGGATAGGGAGAGAGGGGAATAAATTGAGGTTGAATTTGTCCAGTTTATTTCGGTAAAAACTGGACAAATTTAATTTGAAATCCTTTTATTTAATTGATAACCTAAGGCAATAACAAAGGAATTTCTTTTAATAGATTTACTGAATAACCTTTATTTAATAGCTGAAGATCAAGAGTCTATTATAGATAAATTAAGTGCGAAGATGTCTGATTTTAATCAAAATACATTAAAGGTTATAATACAACGATATGGTTCAGGTTCAACAAAAAAAATAATTAAAAATTTAATCAGATAACAAAGCTAAATGATTGACTACATTCATAATGATTCAGATTTCAAAGATCTTATCTCTATTGTTTCTAATGAATTACAAATTAATAGTAAGTTAGTTGAAAAAGATTATTGGATTATGCATGTTTTGTATTCATTACAACAACAAGGAATCGAATTTGAATTAAAAGGATGTACTTCGTTATCAAAAGGATACTTCATCAAGAATAAAATTATCTTGGAAAATAAAAACACGATTATATATTTAAAAACGAATAAAAAATATTTAAATTATAATAAATTAAACCAAGGAATACGCATTTATTCATATTTATATTCTTTAAGTATATAAATGCGTATGTATGCGAGTAAATAGAAGATATTTCAAATTTAAGAGAAATCTAAATTTACTTTTAAAAATTTATCATATGAAAAGAGATTAAGATATTTGTTCCTGTAGAAGATGAATTTATATCAACTTTAAAATCCGTAGTTTCAAATTCTTTATTAAGAAGGTCTAATCGTTCTGAAACGATTTGCTGACCTATTTACTATCTGAAATAAAATAGATTCAACTTAGATATTATTTGTTTATCGTATTTTAAGTACTCGAATTTTTAATATAATCTTTTATTAAATTCTCAAGCCAAAAAGGCATGAAAGAGATTTGATTATTAATTGATTTGATTGAGTCATAATTTAAAGGCGTGTATATTTCACCATTTGAACCTAATGAATATGGTAATATTGCATAACCATTGTTAGCTATTAAATCAATTCCGGTTAGAAAATTATTTAAAAGATTCAAACTAAAACTGGTTTGCCATTGATATAAAAACTCATCATCAATTTTGAAGTAATAATGATAACCTTTATTCGCAGTTCTAACTTTAAAAGTTTTAATATCTTTAGAATTATTAAAATTTTTCAAAATATTATACCACTGAAAAAGCCCTCCGGACTTTTTGTCAATATCCAAAATGATTAATTTGCTATTGTTACCACAAATAATTGCGTTGTTTAAACTTATAGCTTTTTTCCAAGTTAAATTATCATTTATGAGCAAATTATTTGTATAGAAACTGGACAATGATAAGAGATTTGATACATCTATTAATGGCTTTTTATTTAAATCACATGGAAAAATTTTGAAACCATTAGAAATTATATTTGAAATAAATTCTCTTTTTAACAAGGTTGAATCTTGTTTCATTTGATATACTTTTGTATAACTTCACTTGAGTCTATATATTTGAAGTCTTTTGGTAAACTGTAAGAATTAATATTTGAAAATTCTTTTACTTTAATTTCTCCATTGTTTTTCTCAAACAATACCCAATTTTCAATTCTTCCTCCAAATTCAATTAAGATTGTATTATTTTCACCTAGATTTACAGAAGCAAATCTATGAGATTCTAAATAAAATGATTCAGAAGAATTCAAATAATCTATAATATCCAAAAAAAGATAAGAAATATTATTCCCATCAGTATCATAAATTTCATAACAATGACTTGGAATTTTTTCCATTACAATTAAATCATTTTCAAGTGATATTTGATGTATTTTATTGTAAAGATTTGGTATATCAGTTGGTACAAATCTGTAGTCCATAAAATCATCATCACAAAAATCATTCTCATAAAAATCATCATCTTTATTTCCAATATCAGATAATTTGTCTAAATTTAATGTATCTAGACTAAAATTTTCAAAAAATAATTCAGTGTAAGAATCTCTATCAGTGATAAAAAAATAAATTTTTTCTGGTAAAATATCAAATTCTTTTAGGACTTCATTAATTTTTTCTAATTCTATATCATTTAAAATGAAGTCGAAAATATCGATTTCAGAAGTAAAATTCTTTTTAATGTAATTTTCTATATCAAAACTTAGCTGTATAAAATCTCGTTTATCATTGTATCCAATAAATTGAACTAAATATGCACGAAGCTCAATTATATCTGGTGTTTTTTGAATAAGTATATTATTTAAAATTTTCATGTTATTAAATTATAATTTTGTTTTTTTATGTTCAGCATATTATAAATTTAAATTTACTTCTGAATTTCATTATTATATACAAGTAAAAATAACTATTTTATTTATGAAAATTAATAATGAAAAAAGGAATTTATTACATAATTTTTGACTTGTTCAAAATAGAATGTGTTAGTTTTATTATATTGATTATTAAAACAATCTAAATTAAATTTTATCAGAGCTTGGTTTTAATCTAATAACTAATTCATTCATAATACATTTAATTCTTGTTTAATAATATCCCAATGTATAATTGCATATTCACCTGTTTTTTTTGGGGTATACATGGGTGCTTTCAACCAAAGTGGATTAAAAAAAGCACTGTCAGATTTTAGTCTACGATCTTTAATTGAAAGTGTATTTAATTGACTAGCATTAGTCATAAAATAAATTCGAAATAAATTAGACAAATTTTCTTCATTCATATTAGGAGCAGGAATAAAATCAAATATAAATTCCCATATTGAATTAGAGATCCATATATCTCTGTTTTTATGATCAATTTCAATTTTTATATTTTTATTTTGATCAGATAAATATATACTTTCAGGATTTAATTTACTTTTATTCCATAATAGATTTGATGTTTTTAATATAGTTTTATCTAAGCTATAAATAAATTTATAAATTAGTTCTAAACTAAAACTCAAATTAATTTGTTGAATCAATTCATGTCTTTCATTTTCAAAAGAGATTGGTTGGTATTGTAAAATTTGTTCACTGTTTTGGATTTTATTAGTTAAATAATTCCAAATTAGGTTATTTCTTTTTGTTGCAATTAATAGGTGCTCAAATTCTAAATTCGCAAAACAGTTTATAATTTGCTCGCTTATTTCATTACGAGTTATATTTTTTTGATTTTGAATAAATTGATTTAATACTTGTGAGGTTGTTAAGAGTGATTCAGCAGTTTCATGGATATGTAAATACTTAATAAATCTAGATATTTTTTCAGACAAAATATTAGTAGTTTCTAAATTATTGAATTTATTAAAAAAATCAGATAAATCCCTGTTATTTTCTATATGCCAGACAATAAAAGATGTAAGATCCATTGGGATCGTTTCTACAAATTCTTCATTTTGAATAAAATATAATTCTATGTTTGGGTGTTGATGGTTTTGAAATTTTAAGTACATATTTTTTTATTTAATTAGTTTGGTAACAAATTTGTCATCTCATTTCTAATGAATTCATCCCTAAAAAACTGAAGTTCTATATTTATGTGGAATCAAATGAAGGGGTAGGTATTTATTTATAAATAATTTGATTAATAATTCTTCTTGGTAGAAATTATTAATAGTTATATCTTCTAAAATAATCTCATCTACTTCAAAAAGGTTATCAAAAATGGAATCTATTGCTTACTTTTCTGATTCCGTATATTCGTCTATAATTTCACATCTTTCTATGAGTTTTTCACGTGTTTTATTAGTTTTTTCCATAAGACTTTTTTGTAGTATATTTAAGATTAAATTCATTTAATCAGTGATTTAAAAATAAATATAATATTTTATATTATGGTTTGATGATATTTAATTTGAGATTACTTTGTTGGTTAAATAAAAAAACTTATGAACGAAATAATTATAGGTAATCAGATTTGGGCTGATTCAAATTTGAATGTCGTTAATTTTTCTAATGGAGATATAATTTTTCAAGCTTCTTCTACTGAAGAATGGAAGCTAGCATTGAAAAATAAGCAACCTGCATGGTGTTATTATAATTACGATGAAAATCAAGGTATAAAATATGGTAAATTATACAATTGGTATGCTGTTAATGATTCAAGATGTATTGCGCCAAAAGGGTGGAGAATTCCTAGTTCAGAAGATTTTGTTTCCTTAGTTAATTTAGTCAAGATTGAAAAACTATATACTTTAAAATCTAAAGATTTATGGAACTATGAATGTTTATTTGAAGAACGTGAAATTGATCGAATTGATTTAGATGTACACCAAAATGGGGGAAAAGGAAGTGATATTTTAGGATTTAATGGAATACCTAGCGGTAGATGTAATGATAAAGGAATTTTTACTGATTTAAATCATTTTACTTTTTTTTGGTCAAAAACTGAGTTGATTTTTAATTCTTTAAATAACATCTATCAATTTGATCAAGAATCAGATATAATTCCAATATCAACAGTTAAAAATGATGAAAAAGAAAATTTAGTTTTTATTTTTAGCTTACAATGTTTTACTGAATATAATGAAATTAGAGATCAAAGCGTAGAAGAAACGACTTTTAATGCTGCTAATAAAACAAATGGTTTTTCTATTAGATGTATTAAAAAAGATTCTAATATTTCTGAAAAAGAATCATTTA
>CANHVK010000066.1 GCA_947464135.1 Flavobacteriia bacterium
AATAATATGTCAGAATCCAACGATTGGCGCACAACATCTGTCAACCGAATTTCAAAAAGATGAACACCTAAAAAAGTATTCATCAAAAAACGTTTGTCTAATGCAGGGGAATAATCGCTCCCCACTGGTGGCAACTGTCCTTCATCACCAACAAACACCAAACGACAACCTTCACCGGAAAAAACATATTCAAAAACATCTTCCAGCAAGTTTCTTGATTGAATTCCACCATCCGAAGACATAGCATATTCACCAATCATAGAAGATTCATCCACAATAAAAACTGTGTTTTTATGTAAGTTAGGAGCTAGTTCCAACTGAATACGCCCACCTGCCATAACACGTTTGCGATAGATTTTTTTATGAATCGTTAATACCTGCTTTCCAGATTTTGATGACAAAACCTTGGCAGCACGACCCGTTGGAGCCAATAGTCCTGTTTTGATTTTCATTTCTGAAAGTGCTTTAATAAAGGCACCTACAAGGGTTGTTTTACCAGTTCCAGCATAGCCACTCAAAACAAACAAAGGCCAATGATCTTTTGAAAAAGTAAAATCACATAACAAATCAATTGCTTTTGCTTGTTGTTCAGTCGGAACCATCTGAAAATGTCGACCCAAAGTATATTTTAATTCTTCTATCAAAGTAGTTCATCAGAAAATCAAAGATACTCATTTGTGATATTCGTCAGTTACATTTAAAAGTAGTAAATTTGTTATTATTACTATTCACTTGAAAATGATACACAGCAATATACATTTGGCTTTCGAACTTTCTGAAAATGCATTACATATTGCTGAAATACAAGGAAAAGAAGTTTTAACAATTCATTTTGAAGAAATTCAAAAAAGTACTTCAACAAGCTTAGAAACGCAAGTTGAAAAAATATTGGATCAAATAACACTACAACAAACTTACGCGGACTACACCTTATCTTGGGTAAACCCTAATTATACCTTAGTGCCAACTTCATTGACTAAAAATACATCTATCGAACTATTATATAGGCAATGTACATCTGAAATAAATCCATTATGTTCTATTGAACAAAATACAATTAATGAATATGCCTTCAGTATATTATACACGATTCCTGATTGGGTGACCCCATTATTTGTTAGACATTTCCCAAGGATTACCATACAACATTCATATAGTCATTTGCTTAGAGGGATTACCGTAAATACGAATGAACCAACCTTATTCTTAAGTATTTATAAAACCCACATTGATTTAGCATTATTTAAAAACAAACATCTTGTTGTATCAAATGCTTATGATTATATAAATGAAAACGATATAATCTATTTCACTTCACTTGTCTTACAACATAATAATTGTAACTTTCAGACAGGTAGTATTCACATTTTTGAATCAAAAGAAACAAATGAATCATTGATTAATTCCTTTTTAGAAAAATGGAAATTTATGAAAGATTTTGGTTCTTTTATAATAAACAAAGACAAACAATCACTTACTAAATTCCAAATTGCGTGCGTATAATCAGAGGATTTTTAAAAGCAAGAAGATTTTCACCTCCCAAAAATTTTCCTTCTCGTCCAACAACAGACTTTGCCAAAGAGGGATTATTTAACGTACTCGAAAATAGTGTGTCATTATACAAATTGGAAATTTTAGACCTATGTGCAGGAACTGGAAATATTTCCTATGAATTTGCATCACGTGAAGCTGGAAATATCACATCAGTAGAACAAAATTTTTATTGTGTACGCTTTATGCAACAAATGATTAAAGAACATAAACTAGAACAAGTGATGCACGTTTTTAAGTCTGATGTTCGTGATTTTGTTAGAAAATCGGAAAAATCATATGATTTGATCTTTTTTGATCCACCCTATGAAGTTGAATTTTACCACGATTTAATATCAACTATTTTTGAAAGAAATATCCTTAAAGAAAATGGTTTATTGGTAGTTGAACACGGGAAAAAAACAAGTTTTGCTAATTATCCATCTTTCGAAAAAGAAAAAGTATATGGAAATGTTCACTTTTCCTTTTTAAAACATCCATCATACGAAAACGAATAATTATACGTTTTAATTTTATGAAAAAAATTGCTTTATTTCCTGGGTCTTTCGATCCGTTTACGAAAGGACATGAAAGTGTAATTGAGAAAGCACTTCCCTTATTTGACGAGATTATTATTGGGATTGGAATCAATAGCAGTAAAAGTTATTACTTTGAGACATCAAAACGTTTAAAACATATTTCAGCAATCTACAGCTTTACAGATAAAATTAAAGTTCAAACCTATCAGAAACTCACAATTGAATACTGTAAAGAAGTGAATGCTTCCTATATATTAAGAGGGTTAAGAGATACTAAAGATTTCGAATACGAAAAAGCAATTGCTCAAATGAATTTACAACTTTCAGGAATTGAAACTGTATTTTTTATGACTGAACCTTCTGTTGCACCAATAAATGCTACAATCGTAAGAGAAATAGCGCGTAACCATGGAGATATTTCCCCTTTTGTAACACACCCAGAAGCTTTATTATGAAATGGTTCTTAATCATATTAGCTTGTCTTCATCTAAGCAACACATTTTCTCAAAATGTTGAAATAAAAGGAATTGCACCGGCCTATATCGGAAAAAAAATACAAGTTTTCGGAGTATTGGATTATTTTTCAAATCGCGACACGATTCTTGCTGAAAGTAAAGTAAATGAAGATAGTACATTTTCCCTTGCGTTTAAAATTGAAAAATCACAAAAAGTTTTTATTAAATCGAATAAAAATCAAGGTTTTATATACGTAGAACCTAAAAAAATATACTCTGTTTATCTGCCTGAAAAAGATCTATATAACGCATACAATCCAGTAGGCAACGAAATTGAAATTTCATTTTACAATATAGACAGTTCCGATTTAAATTTTAAAATCCTAGCTTTTGATCGTTGGGTGAATAATTTTATGGGATTGAACTACAACAGAAAGAATTTGACCACCCCCATTTTTGCACAGAAACTTGATACATTCAAAATAAATGTTCAAAAATATTATGAAAAAGATACAAGCACATTTCTTAAAACCTATGTAAAATATAGCATTGCCACTCTGGACGACATCAACTATTTAGGGTTCAAAAGTCGATATGAAAAATACGAATTCTATATAAAATCGAACCCTACAGAATACAACAATGAACTATATATGAACTATATAGAGCTTTTTTATAAAAAAATATTAGGTCGTTATCCAACAGAAATGAATACAAAAATTTATAAGTCTATTCTACATAGTAGCCCCACGATGTTGTCTAAAACTTTGAGTGAAGATGTAGCTCTAAGAAATCCAAAAATTAGAGAACTTGTAATGATAAAAGCACTTTCAGAAGTATATTTTGGAAATGAATATCCTAAATCAAACATCTTAACGATTTTAGACAGCATTCAACGAAAGCCATTATTTATTGATAATCAAATTATTGCAAGAAATATAATCTATAGACTTACAGAATTAAATGCAGGAATGAAAGCCCCTGATTTTTTTGCTGGAATGAGTAATCAAGACAGTATTTCATTAAAATCTTTTTTAGGGAAACATCTTTACATTCAATTTGTTGACCTAACCCTAGACGAAGCTCAAAAAGAAATTGAAATACTTAAACAATTGTACACTAAATACAAAAGCCACATCGAATTTCTTACCATAGTTGATGAAATTAAACCACTCTCTAAAAAAGAACTTGTTTTTTTTCAACAGATACCCTGGAAGAAAGTTATAATCAATTCTAACAATGATATTTTAACTAAATATAAAATCAAAAGTTATCCCGACTATATATTTTTAGATGATCAAGGTCTGATTTATCAATATCCTGCTTTAAAACCTGTTCCAAATGGAGATTTAGAAACCGTTGAAAAGACATTCTACAGTGTAAAAAGAAGAATCGATACTGAAAAAGCGAATAAAGAGAAAAACGCTATGGATAATGTTTATGGGGATGATTGATCTTAATTTTTAATGATGAATGTTTAATGGTTAATTATTAAGTTTATCAAACATTAACCACTAAAAATTAAACATTTACTTATTCTTCCTCTGTATTCTTCAATTTCATCAATAAAAAATAAGCACCATTAGTCACTACATCTTCTTTCCCAATTACTTCTGAATTTAGAATCTCTACAAAACCATTTTCTTTCGCCCCTGTTTTAACTGCTACCATTTCGAAATTTCCTGGGCTATGTTGTATAAAAACATACTCTTTATTTTCAAAACGAACGATTGATGATTCTAAAATGGTAACCGCTTTTTTATTTTTCAATTCAATTTCAGCATTCATATACATTCCTGGAACCAAGGTTTTGTCGTAGCTTTCGAAATGGCAATGTACTTCCGTATTTTTATCTACTGAAAGTGAATGACCGATTAATATTATTTTGCAAGGATATTTTTTATCTGGATTAGCATTTGAATATGCGATTACACGTTGACCAATAGCTAAAGAAGCTAAATCTTTTTCAAAAACTGAGACATTTAAATGAATATCAGATACATTAACTAATTCAAATAATACTTCACTTGGAGTTAAATATTTTCCAATATTTGCATTAATCTTTGCTACATATCCATTGATTGGAGAAGTAATTGTTACTCGTTTTGAAATTTTACTATCATCTAATCGCTTTGGATTAATTCCAATTAATTCAAGGTTTTCTTCTAACGCTTTTAAGTTGATCTTCGCATTCTTAAATTCTCCTTCTGCTTGTTGTAACACTTTGTCACTCGCCGCTTTACTGACATTCAATTCTTTCTGACGAACATACTCACCTTCTACTACTTTCAACTTTACTTTCGCTAATAAGTAATCTTGTTGTAAACGAACATATTGCTGGTCTTCCATCACAGCTATCACCTGTCCTTTTTTCACCATCATTCCGGGCAATAAATCAGTGGATTTTAAATACCCTCCCATTGGAATACTCACTGAAACTAAATTTTGTGGCGGAACATCAATTTTACCATTTAGGTTTAACACTGCAGAAATTTCCTTGGTTTCAGCTTTTCCTAGCTTGATTTCAGCGTTTTTTATTTGTGCTTCAGTCAATGCGACCAACGATTGGTTTGTTTGCACAGTTGGAGTTTCCGTAGCAACTTTTTCTTCTTTGTTTCCACACGCCACTAAAAATGCCAATGTGGTGATGTATATTATATTTTTCATAGTTTTTTTCTTGTTATCCTCCCTTTAGGGAAGACCAAGGTGGGTGAATTTTTTATTATCACCTCCCTTAATCCCTCCTCAAGGATGGAGATTTTTAATTTCCTAAATAAATCATTTCTAACCCTAACTCATTATACCTCATTAATGCATCTTGATAATCATTTTGAATTGAAATACTTTGATTGATTAACATGGCCCATTCAAGGTAATTAATCTCACCATTCACAAACTGTTTATTGGCTGTTTCAAAAATGATTTTTGCATTTGGTAAGGCCTTTATTTCTAAATCGTCAATAATTTGAGTTTGTGTCTGAAATTGACGATATACTTTTTCAAATTCAATTTCTAACTTTCTTTTCTCTGATTTCGATGCTAATTCAACCATCCTTGTGTTCAATTGGGCTGCTTTGATCGTATGTCCTTGTTTTGATAATAAAGGAATTACAACGCCAACTTGACCAGAAGTAAATCGACTTGTATGCGTATAAAACACATTGTCAGCTCCATATCCATACATTGTTCCTGAAACAACTCCCATTTGAAAACTTGGCAATAATTTTGCTTTTTCGAACTTATGTTGTGAAATTGCCATTTGAATATCCGCATCCAACATTTTCATCAACGGATGATTTTCAGTGATTTTTGAATCTTTTGAAGCATTAAAAACAATCCTATTTGGCATTTTTTCAGGAACATACCTTTTTTTGGTATTTACTAAATACTGAAAATGCATTATCTCCATTTCAATTGCATCTTCTATTTGCTTTAGTTGATTCGCTATTTGAATGCGTTGATTTTCAATGGTTGTCTTTTCCAATAAAATTCCCTCCCCCAATTTAATTCGCAATACAGCTTTAGATAAATAACCAGCGTAAATACTATCCGCTTGTTGAAGCAATACCCTCTTTTCCAATAAAATTAAATAAGAGAAATAGGCATTTGATATTTGTTTTTTTAGTTCTTTCTGTTTCAAATCAACTTGTAGATTGCTTTTCGCCAAATCTAATTTTGCCATTTGTTTTTTACGCTTGTAAACCAATGGAAAATCTATTATTTGATTTACATTCAAACGATTATCATAATACCTACTATTCAAACGACCAAATTCAACTTGAGCATCCATTGGAGAAAAAGCGCTTACAGATTGAGCTTGTTGTTTTTGAATCAACACTTTATATTGTTCACTTTTGAAACCATCATTATTTAAAACGGCACTGTCAATTGCAGCTTTAAGGGAGATAGTTTCTTGTGCATTTCCCTGATTTACAAATAACATTAAAACAACAACTGTTATTGAAGTAATTCCGTTTTTGATAGAAATTGAATGGTCTTTTTTGGTAAACATAGCATACAAAATAGGTAAAACAAACAAGGTTAAGAAAGTCGCCAACAACAATCCGCCGATCACAACAGAAGCTAGGGGACGTTGCACCTCAGCTCCCGCACCGTGACTCATTGCCATCGGTAAAAATCCTAACGATGCTACAAATGCAGTCATCAATACTGGTCGCATTCTAATTTTGGTTCCCATTAACACGATCTTTTTCACATCTTGTTCTCCTTCACTTTGCAACCTATTGAATTCAGCGATTAAAACGATTCCATTTAAAACAGCTACACCAAACAATGCTATAAAACCAACACCAGCACTAATACTGAATGGCAAATCCAAGATAGCTAACGCAAAAATTCCACCTATTGCAGATAAAGGAATCGCCGAAAAAATTAGTAATCCCTGTTTCAATGAATTGAATGCAAAATACAACAACAAGAAAATCAACAACAACGCAAGTGGAACCGCAATGGAAAGACGTTGTTTCGCTTCTTCTAAATTTTTAAACGAACCTCCATATTCCACGGTATAACCAGCTGGAAGTTTAATTTGTTTTTCTACTTTACCACTCAACTCTTCTACCAAACTTTGAACATCCCTTCCTCGAGCATTAAATCCAATCACAATGCGTCGTTTCGTATTTTCACGTTGAATCTGATTCGGACCATCAATCAAATCTACTTTTGCTAATGCGCTCAATGGAATTTGCGTGCCATTTGCTGTGCTCACTAGCAAATTTTGAACATCTAACATATCTTTTCTTTTTGATTCGGGAATTCGCACTACCACATCAAAACGTTTTTCTCCTTCATACAACAAGCCTGCATTTTGACCAGAAAAAGCTGTATTTACGGTTCTATTTATGTGTTCAATCGTCAATCCATATTGAGAAATTGCTGAACGATTATATTTTATGACAATTTGTGGCATTCCAACAACTGGTTCCACAAACAAATCCGCTGCTCCTTGAATACCAGTAACAATACCACCTAATTTATTGGCATAATGAGCCAATGTATCTAAATTTTCGCCATAAATTTTACAAACTACATCCTGCCTTGCACCTGTCATTAACTCATTAAAACGCATTTGAACAGGATATTGAAAACCAAAAGTTACCCCAGGAACATCTTCAAGGGCTTTCCCCATTTTTTCAGCTAATTCATCAAACGTTTTAGCTGTTTTCCACTCTTTTTTATCTTTTAGAATAATCATCAAATCCGTAGCTTCCATAGGCATTGGGTCCGTCGGAATCTCTCCACTACCTGTTTTTCCTACTACTTTAATCACTTCCGGAAATCGTTCCAACAATATTTTTTCCGCTTTCAAACACGCATCCAAGGAACCTTGTAAACTTGTCCCTGTCAATACACGTGTCTCGACAGCAAAATCTCCTTCTTCAAGCGCAGGAATAAATTCACCTCCCAAAGTAGTTAACACCAATAACGAAATAGCAAATAATCCAATGACAATAGCCACAACCGTTTTTGGGAAATTCAAAACACGCTTCAAACTATTTTGATACGCAACTTCTAATCTTCCCATTAATCTATCCGAGAAATTAGGCTTGTGTGAAGCTTTTTTAGACAATATCAGGGCACTCATCATCGGAACATACGTCAAAGACAAAATAAACGCTCCTATCAAAGCAAAAGCCACTGTTTGAGCCATTGGTTTAAACATCTTCCCTTCGATGCCTTGTAGCGTGAATATTGGCAAATAGACCACCAAAATAATAATCTGTCCAAAAACGGCACTATTCATCATTTTTGTGGCACTTTGTTTGACAATTCCATCCATTTCACCTTGGCTGTATAGGGAATTAGTCTTAAATCGCTTACTATGTGACAATTGATGCATAGTTGCTTCTACGATAATTACCGCACCATCGATAATTAACCCAAAATCCAATGCCCCTAAACTCATTAAGTTCCCACTCACCCCAAAGACATTCATCATAATGATTGCAAACAACATTGCTAACGGAATCACACTCGCAACTAATAACCCTGCGCGGAAATTTCCAAGGAAAAGCACCAAAATAAAAATCACAATCAGCGCACCCTCCAACAAATTCGTTTCCACGGTGCTAATAGCATTGTTTACCATTTTTGTTCGATCCAAAAACGGTTCTATCATCACACCTTCGGGAAGTGTTTTCTGAATTTCTTCAATTTTAGCTTTTACATCTTTGATGACTTGCGAACTATTCCCACCTTTCACCATCATTACAACTGCCCCCGCAACTTCCCCTTTTCCATTGTAAGTCATTCCACCATAGCGAATCGCATAGCCGATTTTTACCTCTGCTACATCTCTTACTAGTAAAGGAACCCCATCATTAGTCGTCTTTATGGCAATTTGATTTAAATCTTCAATCGAACTCAACAAACCTTCTGTTCGGATATACAACACGGAATTGTTCTTTTCGATATACGCTCCCCCTGTGTTTTGATTGTTTTGTTCAACGGCATTAAACACATCATCTACTGAAATCCCAAATGCATTTAATTTATTGATATCAATAGCAATTTCGTATTGTTTCAATTTCCCTCCGAAGCTACTCACATCCGCAATTCCTTCTACTCGGAGTAGTTCACGTCGCACAATCCAATCCTGAATGGTTCGCAATTCTGTTTCATCATACTTGCCTTCATATCCTTTTTTAGGCCTAACCATGTATTGGTAAATTTCACCCAATCCGGTTGTGATTGGCCCCATTGAAGGTATTCCTACTCCTTTTGGAATTTGGTCTTTTACATTTTGTAATCGTTCTTGCACTTGTTGTCTTGCCCAATAAACATCAGTAGCATCATCGAAGATTAACGTAACTACGGACAACCCAAAACGAGAGAAAGAACGGATTTCTTTTAACCCGTGAATATTGCTATTGGATTGTTCGACAGGAAAGGTAACTAACCGCTCAATATCGGTAGCTCCTAAGGCAGGTGCACTTGTAATAATTTGCACCTGATTGTTGGTTATATCTGGAACGGCATCGATGGGTAACTTTGTAACCTCATACGCTCCAAACGATATCAAGAAAAGAATGAATAAACCAACTATTAATTTCTGTTTTACAGAAAAATATATAATTTTATTTAACATATTAATTTAATTAAGCAGATTAATAAATCTAAAAATCAGATTTTTAAAATTAATCAACTTAATTTAGGCGGTTGCCATATGGATAGATAAATATCTTTTAATGAATGTATTGAATTTTTAACTCCTTTAACACTTTCTTCGTTAAATAAAATTTGATTTTCTACCACTAATTTACCTTGTTCAGGAAGCACACTTACAAATGAAGTAGCACATACCGAATGGTGTTTTTGAAATGGAGAATGATTATGTTCTGGATGAGATTGATCCGTTCCTTTTTCACCTAAAGCATGATCTAAAAAATCACTAAAAGACAAATTTTGATGGTGCTCGTAATGCTCCGTTAAATCACCAAAAACATGCATATAATGTAATAACTCAGTTGGCACCAAAGTTGCCAAAAAGAACAGAATCACAAAATATACGTTGGTAAATTTCATGCACTAAAGGTAGGAATGATTCTTTGATTTGACTTGGTTTTGCATTTAATTTTCGGCAATTGTATTTAATTTAGAATGATTTTAGCAAACAAACAAAATACTTGATTGATCCTTAATAATTAAAATGTATACATTTTAAAAAAATATATTTTATTACAACTAAAAAAGGCAACCAATATGGTGGTTGCCCTTCTTGAAAATCAAATAAATACTTTCTTTAAAATATTTTATATATACTTATTTAATAAGTATTTTTTAATGAACGTATTTTATATTTGCTTTCACAGTTAAACTATCAGAAACTTTGTTCACAGATTCAATAACCAAGCTATTGGCATCTAGTAATACAATACGTTGACTTTCATATTGATCATTTAGACTTTCTCTTATATCAAGTGTTTCTTGGTTCACACCAAATTTCCAAAAAACTGTCTCATCGTCTTTTGATTCATCATCTGAACAAAGACTACTCCCTTTAGAACGTACTGCTTTTCCATCTGTATTAAATTTGAATCTATCATCTTTCATACAATCTTCTACAGCACCACCCACTGACTGTGTTGGATTAACAGAACTAGAGTAAGTCATAGATTCTATCCTCCAAGGAAGAGAAGTTAATAGAGTTGTTTTATCATTTGTTGAGTTAACTTTAGTTATTTCTTCATCTTCACAACCAACTATTAATGCAGAAAAAGCCAATGAACCAATTAGAATGATTTTTTTCATTTTTTTATTTTTAAATTTTACCAAAGGTACTATTTATGAAGAAGGTATAACTACCCATAAATAGGTATATTTTATTTATTTAACATTTTAAACTTTGTAGAATGATTTCTAAACTAAAAAAGGCAACCAAAATCTTGGTTGCCTTTCGTGAAAATCAAAATGAAATAAATTACTCTTTCATTTCTTGTTTTTAATCGGTGATTAAAATGCGTTCAGAATTGATGCGTACTTCTTTATCATCATAGATGTTAATCAAATAAACTCCTTTCGCATCGAAATTTCTAAATGAAATCTCTGTTTGTACATCGTTCAAAATAGTTCGGAATATTTCTTTTCCTAAAACATCCATGACTCTCACTGTACATTTCATTTTTGCCAACTGTTCGTTTATTTCAATCTTTACTATGTCATTCGTTGGATTTGGATAGATTTTAAATTCCATATTCTCAATCTGTCCTATTGCACTTTTTTGACAATTTGTATCTGCATCGACTTTCAAAGTAAGATGTATCAAACTATCACAGTCAGTAAGTGTTGATTTTTTGGTATACGTATATAACCCTGATTTGCTATACCCATCATAATTTTCTCCTGTACAAATGGTTTTGTTAATCTTCGTGGTATCGTTTTTAAGTACGGTAAGATTTAACTTTTCTGTGCTATCACAACCATAAGCAGTCTTGAATACAAAAGTATATACCCCAGTCGTTGATTTCCCTTTGTAAGTAGTTCCAAAACAAATTGTTTTCGATTCTTCTTTTACAAACGACTCTCTTACGTTCAATGTAAGTTGTATCGTGCTATCACAACCCAATGTTGATTTTTTCGTGTACGTATACAACCCTGATTTGCTATAACCATCATAATTTTCTCCTGTACAAATGGTTTTGTTAATCTTCGTGGTATCGTTTTTAAGTACTGTAAGTGTTAACTTTTCTGTACTATCGCAGCCATAAGCAGTCTTGA
>CANHVK010000067.1 GCA_947464135.1 Flavobacteriia bacterium
AGCAGTAACCCCAATGCTAAAAAACAATCCGAGTATTATAACTAAATACTTCATAATAAATTGAATTTATACAATGTATTAATCTTGTACTTTGGCTTTGATATTCACATTCAAAGTCCCGTTTTCTTGAACTGCAGTGTTTAAAATATCCATATCCGTTACATATGGCACTTGGCTAGGCATAGTACCATATCTAAATATACCATCACCGCCGTCAATCCAAGGTGTTGGGCCGCCATAAATACCTATTTGCGTTCCATCAGTCCCCATTGTTAAAGCAGGAGATCCTAATTTTAAATGAAAATCCGGAAATTCAGGACCATAGGAACCATATCCTGGTAAATGAAAAATCCCATGTGGAAAAACGAATATAGAATCAGTACTAGCTAAATTACCAGAAGCAGAGTTTGTATTATAACCATTCTGATTAAAATTTGGTAAAGCCTTAGAATAATATAAGTTATTTGAAAAAGTACTATTCATCGCTGTTATTTCCCAACCTATGTCATTTAATGGATCTCCAAGACTCTGTTTATAAAAAATGTTATTTACAACTAAAGTTGCTGAAATGGATGCAGAATTTATGTTAATTATACAATTACGGACAACATTATTATAAACCAAAGAACCTAAAGTTGTTTGTATACTAACTCCATATAAGATAGAATTAGTTATCAGAATATTTGAAGTATTTTGATTTACACTACTATTAAATTTAACACTACCAATAAATTGATGAACTTTAATGTCGTTCGAACTAGTATACTGTTCATTTTCAATTTGCCCTCCGCACCTTTCAAAGCTAAATCCAAATAAATTAGAACGATCTTTGTCTGTTCCTATAACAAACTTACCCTCACAACCATATACTTTAGAACCTGAAGAAGTTGCCAATGAAGTAGTTTCTATTCCTCCAAACGATGCATAAGTAAAATATAATTGACCAATGTAAGTTCGTAAACCAATCTGTTGATTTGGGATTGTTCCTTCACCTATAAAAACCAACTTTTTTCGAACGTATGCACCATTATATTCTTTTCCTGATGCATGAACATATATTGTGTCATTTTCAGATGCAGCATCACATGCAGCTTGTACATCTTTATACTGCCCAGGTGAATTTGGATTATTACTCACTGTCAATACCTTGCTATTTCCAAAAAATGCAACACCTGCGGTTACAACTAAACTTAATAAAATCTTTTTCATCGTTTTAATTTTAAATAACGCTATTATATACTCCCAAAACTATCGAATAAAAAAACGGTACATCTACCCAACAGTGGGTAGACACATCGTAAAGATCTATTTATCAATATATTATTTTTATTTTTTTCAATTAAAAAAGGCAACCAAAATCTTGGTTGCCTTTCGTGAAAATCAAATTAAATAAATCAACAAGATTTATTTAATTTAGATTAGTGTATAAAAGTTGATTTATAAACCGTTGTAATTCCGTTCTCTGTATATTTTGAACTTAAGATTAATTTGTCTTTAGTTAATAACTCTATGTAATCAGTATATTGTTCTTCAAAATTATTAGGTTGCATACTAACACTTAATTTTGTTCCAGTTGCATCAAATTTCCAAAAAGCGGATGCAGAAAATTTTGATGATTCATCAAAACACAACACATCACCTCCAACAAACTTTACCGATCCATCTTCAAAATATTGAACAATATCATCTTTATCACACTCTTGAATGCGCTCAACTGGTTGAACAGTATCATTACTAAATATTGAAGAAGATTGTTTCCAAGGTAATGCACACAAAAGCGTTCTTTTTTCAGTTAACGACTGAGTTGTTGTGGCAGTTGTTTTTGATTCTTCTTTGTCACAAGAAAATAATAATGCAGTGATTGCTAAAAATCCTGTTAAAAAAACTTTTTTCATCCCTTTTTTAAATTTTAAATTTATCAAAAGTATAACATCTGGAAAATGTATTTCTACCCACAAGTGGGTATATTTTTAAAATATATTCTTTTTTAAGACTTGTAATATTCTATTATTTCAACTTGTTTATTATCAACTTGAATGAATGTTGAAGTCATAAATCTGTTAAAAGACAATACTTTAATTTTTTTTACTGTAGTTTTAACTGTACCATTGAAAATCTTTGTTTCAATCAATGTGTTATTAAGTGAGTCTTTGAACTTCCAATTAAATTGTTCTTTTTGATTTATTTTTTCATCAGAACTACATATCATATCACCATTCATATATTCTCCTTTTCCGTTCGTAAAATATTGAATTCGATCATCCATTTCACACCCTTTTATTGTTTCAGTAAAATTAGTAGAGTCTTTTAATTGAATTTTTGATGTGAGTCTCCACAAACTATCTGTTAGTAACTCTTGCTGCGTCCTTGATTTTGGGCAGCCATATAAAAAAAGTATTAAGAGTAAATATGCGATTTCTTTCATGTGATAATAAATTAATCCTACAACAGTGTATTTCTTTAGTTAACAAAAAATACTGCTCTTTCGCAATAGGTTTCTTTGCTAACTCATCTTATTCATAAAACTACTAATGAATTAATGTCATTTTATTTTTTGTATTGATTTCGTTAGGATTATATTCTATTGAATACACTAACTTATCTTTCGTTAATTCTTCAACTTTATAAGTAAAAAGTGTTTCTTCCTTATTTGATGGGATAAATTCACTTATGTAAATAGCACCATTTTTAGATTCCATAAACCAATTAATCGTATCTATTGATTCAATTGATTTAGAGTCTTCATCACAAAGCACATTACCACTCCTGAAAATAGCAGTGCCGTATTTAATAAACTGTATTTGATCATCTTTATCACACGGCTTTATCATTTCAGTTAAAGGCATCGTATCATTAATGATCGTATTTGATACAAATTTCCACGGTGCTTTACACAAAAGTTCTATGCTTTCAGAAACAGATGGTGTGGCAGGTTTAACCGTTTTTTCAATACAAGATGCAACTAAAATAACTAGCACTAATACCCCAAAAAGGAATACCTTTTTCATAATATTTCTTTTTTGACAAAATTATAATTAAAAAAAGTATTTAATCTACCCACTTATGGGTAGATTAGAGTTAAATAAAGGAATTAATTTGGCTTTTATGAAATTAAAACACCTAAATTTTTATTTACTATTCGTAGTATTATCGTATAGTAACTTATTATTAAGTAGAGAATTAGTATTAAACAAAAACTATAAAATTGAATCATTAAATACTTATTTATATACCTACAATGATAAGTCAAACAAAGCACAAAGTATTCATAACCTGCTGAATATCAAAAATAAGATTTGGAATAAAATTGGTAAACAAGGATTTAAAAAGAAGAATGATAATAGTATTTGGTGGCTTAAATTCGATATAAAATGCGAAAAAACAGGACGTTATTATTTAGAAAATCAATATCCCTTACTAGAAACCTTTGAACTATACCATATATCTGATAAACAAAAATTTAAATATGGAAACTACGGACTAAGAAACCCTGATCTTCATACTCCAAAACAAAAATACCCCACCTTTACCCTCTCGCTTGAAAAAGGGAAAAGATATACTTTTTACATTAAGTTATATAAAAAATTCGCCATCCCAAGTCAGCCAATATCACTTTATTCAGATAAAGCATACAATGAATTAAGCAAAAAAGACGAACGTGAATATGGAATTATTTTTGGAATTATAGTCGTGCTGATTTTCATGGGATTACTTACGGGCTTGATTTTTAGATTGAAAATCTACTTTTATTACACGGTTTATATGTTTTCCCTGGGTGGGATTTTATTTGTTGCAAATGGCTTATTTAGAAACTACATCCCTAATGAATATCTTCTTGAAATCTATTTTTCGATGTATTACTGCATCATTCTCGCGTTTTTTGCCCTTTACCTCATTTTATATAAATTATTCGATATTCGAAAAGAATTTCCCATTCTGCATCGTATCATTCAATGGAAAGTAGTTGCAACTTTCCTGAATATGGCAATCAATCAAACCGCGTTTTTTTGTTGGCCGAACTACCCCTTAAAACTCTACGAAATAGGAAATGTAATGTTAATATTATATCCGCTCTTTCTTTTTGGAATTTGTTTTGTGATGTATAAACGTTATCGTTCTGAAAAGGCACTTTATTTCTTATTACTATTCACGTTTACATTAGTCTTTACTGTGTTCTTCTCTCTCTTGCCTTTTTCTTTTGTTTCGCACAATCAACTGATGGTTTTCAGATGGATCATTGTTTTTGAAGGTATTGCAGTATTACTCATTCTTCACCGTGATTTATATCGCTCTAAAATCGAAGCGATTGAACTCCAAAAAAACTTAATTCTAGAAGAGAAAAAATCTATGGAAAATTATCTAAATGGACTTCTAGACGAAAGAAACAGAATTGCTGAAGAATTACACGATTCGGTAAGTGCAAACCTTTCTGCTTTGGTTTTGAAAATGAAAAACGAAAATCTTCAAGAAACCAATCTATTCTATTTCCAAGAATTGAAAAAAATTCAAGATGATATTCGAAGCACATCGCATAACCTACATCCAATAACACTCAAAAACAATAATTTAACAAGTATCATCAACAATGAAATTGCACGTTTAGAAAACTATTTTGATGATGTTAATTTTGAGTTTTCATATGTAAATATCGAAGAATTCGATGCAATTACACAACAACACAAAGAAGTAATTTACTTTACCTGTTGCGAATTGATTCAAAACGCACTCAAACATTCAAAAGCAAACAAAATAACGATTGATCTAAAAATCAATAAAGAACAGTTAAGTATAAAAGTATCAGATAATGGAAAAGGATATTCGCTGAATAATTCAACGGAAGGAATTGGCCTTAAAACCATTTACAAAAGGGCTACATCTGTACATGGAAATTTTACCATTCAACAAAACACGCAAGGAATGAGTCATATTTTTACTATTCCATTCAATTACAACAAACGAAAATGATTCACAATAGAAATCAAATCTGTAATATTTTCCAATTGTAATTTTGCCTTGATATTTTTACGATGTGTCTGAACGGTTAATATGCTTATTGATAATGCATCTGAAATTTGTTGATTGGTTTTACCTTGAACCAACAAAAGCATAATCTCTCGTTCTCTCGGAGTAATATCCTTAATTATTTCTGATGAAAGTTGGTATTTCCCCCAATATTCTCCCCCATTCAACACCGTTTTACAAGCCGTTTTTAATTCTTCTAGTGAAGCACTCTTTCCTATCAATCCTTCAACTTGAAATTTGCGTGCTTCCAAATGGATATCTGACAACTCGTAATTTGTCAATAAAAGAATTTTTAGGTTTGGATAACTCCTTTTTATTTCGTCTAAAAAATCAAACGCGTTTTCCCCTTTAAATGAAATATCCAATAAAAGTAAATCAATCGAAGCATTCGATAATTCAACTTTCAAACCTACAAAATCATGTGAAACAGAAATAGTTCTAACAAATGACTCTTGTTTTAACATTTCAGACAATGAAATAGCTAAAACAGGATGATCATCACACAAATGAAGAGAGTAAGTGTCTAACATTAAATCCACATCGTAAAATTACAAAAATTAGATTCGATAATCGGTTTGTTGATTTATTTAATAGTCTTTAATAATTCATTCATATTTATTTAAACACATAAAAATCACTATTTGAAAAACTATATCTCAATTTATTATGGTGCCAAAAACTCATTTTTTAACCACTTTTGGCACCAAAATAAACACAAAAAAAACATTATTTTGGTGCCAAAAACAAAAAATATAACTACTTTTGGCACCATAATAACATAAAATAAAATGAATAAAGAGATACTAGGCAGAACGTTAGAAAAAAAAAGACTCACAGAAACACTCTACAGCCATCGTTCTGAATTAGTAGCCGTATACGGTAGAAGACGCATCGGAAAAACATATCTTATTAGAGAGTTTTTTAACGAAAAAATCATTTTTAGTTTTATCGGTTTAAGTGACGAAAGCAAAACCAAACAAATCAAAAATTTTGTACTGAAACTAAATGAATATACCAACGATAAATTTAAAAACGAAACACTCCCTACTGACTGGTTAGAAGCATTTAGCTTGCTTAAAAGACACTTAAAAACAATCAAAGAAACAAAAAAGAAAAAAGTAATTTTTATCGATGAATTCCCTTGGATAGATTCACAAAAATCAGGTTTTCTATGTGCCTTCGAAAATTTCTGGAACGATTACTGCACCACTCGAACGGATTTAATCGTCGTGATTTGTGGTTCAGCGGCTTCGTATATGGTCAAGAAAATCATTCGCAACGTCAAAGGATTAAGTAAACGCATCACACAAACAATAAAACTAATGCCTTTCACACTGAAAGAAACCAAGGATTTCTTGAGATACAAAGGCATCAAAATGGAAGAATATGAACTTCTAAAACTCTATATGTCTATTGGCGGTATTGCTGAATATTTAGAACATATACAAGCAGGTGAATCGGTAGTCGCAACCATAGACCGTCTGTGTTTTCAACCGGGTGCTTATTTAGAAAACGAATACGACGAAGTATTCAAATCTTTGTTTGATGAATATTCCTACCACCAACGCATCATGAATGTGCTTGCAGACAATAGAAAAGAAGGAATCACACGTAATGAATTAATTGAAGCACTTGGCATTTCATCTGGGGGAAAATTTAGTAATTCGTTAGAAGACCTGATCCAATCGGGATTTATACTAAAATACGAAGCCTTCAAAAACAACAAAAAAGTCGTTTTATATCGCATTTACGATGAGTTTTGTTTGTTCCATTTACAATTCATCCAAAAACACAAAGGTTCTTCCTGGAATAGCCTATTTCAACATCAATCCTATATTTCCTGGTGTGGGTATGTCTTCGAAACAATATGCCTAAAGCACATCGAACCCTTGAAAAAAGCACTCAAATGCGATCAAATAGCCTCAACCAACTACCATTGGAACAACCAACACGCACAAATAGACCTAGTCATAGACAGAAACGATGGCGTAATCACACTCTGTGAACTGAAATTTTACAATGAAGAAGTTTCTTTTGATTCAACCATGTTAAAACAACTTCGAAACAAAGAAAACGAATTCAGAAAAACAACTGGTACGAAAAAAAGCATTTACACATGTTTAATATCTACCTTCGGAATAAAAACAAACGAATATAGTAATGCCATTTTATCTAATTCAATCACTATGAATGATTTGTTTGTTTAAATAAAAAATATTACGGTGCCAAAAACTCATTTTTTAACCACTTTTGGCACCAAAATAAACCTTAATACTTCACCGGTCTTAACATCTTTCCGATCATCGCATCGCTGTATTTTTTTTCTAATTCATTGGTCCATCCAATGGTATATTTTGTAAACGGACTGATTTCCAATGATTCAATTCTCCTGTAAGCAAAAGCCATGATTTCGTTTGGGAACATCTCCATAGCCATATTCTTGCGCTTAACTGCCTTTCTTTTATTATCAAATGGAGTGATATATAAATCCCAAGCACCAAAAAGATGTAAAAACTCATGAGCAAAAACACTTGGATATTTGTAACTTACTATGCAATATTCAACATTGTGGTTACTGTTAGCGTCTAAAGTCAACGACATTTCATCCGTATGATAATTATTAATCAAATACATCAAAGCAATATTATCTGTTCGATGAATTGCTCTTAAACGTGCGATTAATCGTTCACGATCCGAAAGTTTATTTTTAGTTTTAACCAATCGAGATGTGTCCTTTAATAAATTCTTCCCTGCTTCGATTGCTACTTTGTCTGCCCATTTATGAATATCTTTTACTCCTGAAAACAAAGGTTTCTTATACAATGTCGCAGATAGTGTTTTCTTCGAAAACTCTTGATAAACGGGAACAATTCCATTGTTTTTCTTATTGCAATCAATTTGAATATCTAATGGAATACTATCCTTTTTTGCTTGTAATTCCAACCAATCCATGCCCTTTCGTAGTGAATCCAAGGTTGACCTTATATCATAATCTGACCAAGGTTTGGTTTCCTTTGAATCAACAAAAATAGCGTACACCACCACTTTTCCACTCAGTCTTCTACAAACATTATTATTGACCGAAGCAAACATAACATTCATTTTTTTGGTAGTCATACAACTCTCCAAAAAGATGAATAAAACGATTAATAAATAGACAATAGCCTTCATACTTCTTCTTTTAAATAGAAACGAACCAATTGGTAAAATATTACAATTTGGTAAAACAAAAAAAGCACGATCGCTCGTGCTTTTCAATCTTCCCTCCTTGAGGAGGTATTAAGGGAGGTGATAAAATAAGTCACCATCCTCAATCCTCCCTCAAGGGAGGAAGCAAAAATCATTCAACATTATTTAGTGAATCACTACCATCTTTTTACCACCGGAAGTATTCCCTCCTGCTTGTAATTCATAGTAATACGTTCCAGGAGTATAGTCTGAAACAGGTAATTCCAAATGATCTACTTGACTCGAAACTTTAAATTCTTTTACTAATTCCCCTGTTTGAGTATATAACTTCAAGGTACCAAAAGAAACGCCTTCTGGTAAGGTATAAGCCAAAGTTACTTTATCAGATGATGGATTAGGAAAACCGTTTACTTGTATTTCTTTGAATTCATTTACTGGAGAAATAGGCGCTATTGCTGCTGACTTTTGGGAACAAGATGACGGACAAGGTAGGTTACCTGGGATGGAGTAAATTTTGGTATTAATTGAATTAAGGCCTATACTAGTTTCAACATTCAAAAATTTCCAATATGAAAGATTAACAGTACTACTTGGAGAATAAAAACGCATAACTTCTTGACTATCTTCATTTATTATAAGAATTGTTTCTTTATTATGTTCACCTATTTTTCTACTCCTATATGTCAAAATTATCTCTATCTTACTGTCAGTATTAAAAAAATTATCAGTAAATGTAAAATCTTTACCACTATTATCACCCAATATATCCACTCTTGAAAGAAATATAGAATTATCATCACAGTCATTTACGTTACATTTAATAGTATCATGAGGAAAAAGTTGAGGTATATTAACTGTTTTATAAACACTTAAATCACTTTTATAAAAAATCAATGACTTTAATTTGTTACCTACAGAATTTTCAGAAACCAACATCCAATCTCCATTCATAAGCATAATTGGTTCTAATTTTTTATCCGTTTCTTTAACCAAAGTAAATTGCCCAAACACTTGCATCGAACCACAAAACAACAATAAAGTAAAAAGTTTTTTCATATCTATAAATTTTAAATTTAGCTCAAAATTAAGGTTTTATACGAAACAAAAAAAGCACGATCGCTTGTGCCATTTGAAATGCTTAATTTTTAATGTTTAATGATTAATTGGTTTTCATTTACCATTCAACATCAATCATTCAACATTATTTAGTGAATCACTACCATCTTTTTACCACCGGAAGTATTCCCCCCTGCTTGTAATTCATAGTAATACGTTCCAGGAGTATAGTCTGAAACTGGTAATTCCAAATGATCTACTTGACTAGAAACTTTAAATTCTTTAACCAATTCTCCTGTTTGAGTATATAATCTTAAAGTTCCAAAAGAAACGCCTTCTGGTAAGGTATAAGCCAAAGTTACTTTATCCGATGATGGATTAGGAAAACCGTTTACTTGTATTTCTTTGAATTCATTTGTTGGAGAAATAGGCGCTATAGCAGCTGACTTTTGGGAACAAGTAAAAGGACAAGGAAGAGCACCTGGGACAGAGTAAATTTTAGTAGAATATATAATGTAATCTTCATTACTAAAGCGAATATTTAAATTTTTCCAATAATCAAAATAGATAGCATTACCTTTTAAATTTGAAAACCTTTGAATCTCTTGACCATCTTCGTTCATAATAATTGACACAGATTGGTCAGTAATTGAATTATTCTGATTTGATCGACTTATATATTCTAAAATAAATTCAATTTTATCATCAGAATTAAAAAATTTATCTGTATAAGAATACTCATTATCAACTCCATTCATAACATTTATTTCTCCCAAACCAATATAACTATATGAATAACCTGTTGTATCATAAGGAAATTTTTGTGAAATATTTATTGTTTTATAAACACTATAATCACTATTATAAAAAGTTATAGATTTATATTTATTATTAGAATAAACATCAGAAACTAACTTCCAATCACCATTAGTAAGTTGAAATGGATAAAAATCACTATCTGACTCCTTAAGTAGAGTCAATTGTGCAAAAGAGTTCCAAGCACTAAAAACTAAAATTAAAGTAAAAAGTTTTTTCATATCTATAAATTTTAAATTTAGCTCAAAATTAAGGTTTTATACGAAACAAAAAAAGCACGATCGCTCGTGCTTTTCTATATTCAATCTTCCCTCATTGAGGAGGGATTAAGGGAGGTGATAAAATAAGTCACCCTCCTCAATCATCCCTCAAGGGAGGAAGCTAACATCATTCAACATTATTTAGTGAATCACTACCATCTTTTTACCACCGGAAGTATTCCCTCCAGCTTGTAATTCATAGTAATACGTTCCAGGAGTATAGTCTGAAACAGGTAATTCCAAATGATCTACTTGACTAGAAACTTTAAATTCCTTTACTAATTCCCCTGTTTGAGTATATAAGCGTAATGTTCCAAAAGAAACTCCTTCTGGTAAAGCATAAGCCAAAGTTACTTTATCAGATGATGGATTTGGAAAACCGTTTACTTGTATTTCTTTGAATTCATTTGCTGGAGAAATAGGCGCTATAGCAGCTGACTTTTGAGAGCAAGATGAAGGACAAGGTAGGTTGCCTGGAACGGAGTAGATTTTAGCTTTATTATTTATTTCAACAAATAGTTTGTTATATAAATTTATTTTAATACCTTCTGAATCACTATCTAAATTAGAAAATTTCTGAATTTCTTTGCCATCTTCATTGATAATTACAGTAACACTAAAATATTTAGTTACACCATTCGTTATCTTTTTACTTGAATAAGAAATCATTAACTCTAACTTATCATCTAAATTGAATAATTTATCGGTAAAATAATGACTGGCTGACCAAAAATCTTTAATAGATTTATAAGATATATATTTTTCAAAGTGCCCCAAAGTATCATAAGGAAAGGTTTGAGAAATATTTATTGTTTTGGATAATGTTAGGTCATTATTAAAAATATTTATAGATTGAATTTTACTTTGCAAAGAAGAATTATCATAATTAGTTGAATAAAGCTTATAACTACCATCTGATAAAAAAAAAGATTTAAACCCTTGAGATTCTTTTTCAGTTACAAACGTCAACTGTCCAAATACCTGCATAGAACTACACAATAACAATAAAGCAACAAGTTTTTTCATATTTATAAATTTTAAATTTAGCTCAAAATTAAGGTTTTATACGAAACAAAAAAAGCACGATAGCTCGTGCTTTTCAATCTTCCCTCCTTGAGGAGGGATTAAGGGAGGTGATAAAATAAGTCACCATCCTCAATCCTCCTTCAAGGGATGAAGCAAAAATCATTCAACATTATTTAATGTATCACTACCATCTTTTTACCACCAGAAGTATTTCCTCCTGCTTGTAATTCATAATAATACGTTCCAGGAGTATAGTCTGAAACAAGTAATTCCAAATGATCCATTTGACTAGAAACTTTAAATTCTTTAACCAATTCACCTGTTTGAGTATATAAT
>CANHVK010000068.1 GCA_947464135.1 Flavobacteriia bacterium
CTACGTCCTAAACGGAGACCTCTAAACTCTGGTACAATGAAAACATCTATTCCATAAAGTACATTACCTATCGGATTATGAGTTCCAAATTTGTATTGATCAGTAATCTCTAAATAGGTATGGTCTTTTTCTGCAAGCTCATAATCTACCAGTATAGATAAAGCACATCCAGCTAATTGATCATTGACGAATACTACTTTTTGACCTTCAGGGAATTTTTTTAATAATAGTTTGATGTGTTTTTCCTTCCAATAAGCGTTTTCCATGTCATCGTATGCACTTTGCATAGCAACTTTCAATTTCGGATAATCTTCAATTTGTAAATTCCGAATCTCAACTTTATTAATTATCATGGTTTTTTTTGATAAATTTCTATCATTTACAGGACAATTAACCACAGATTAACAAGTGTTTACAATAAATTAATTGAAAGAAAATAATAAAAAAACATAATATTAAATTTCCTAACATTCTCAAAATATTATAAAAAATTTACATGGTTTTGGTAATTAGATTCATAAATAAGGTAATAAATATTTATTAAAAAATTTAACGCAACACAATTGCATTAAATAACATTATTATATTTGCAACTAAGTTGCATTAAACATAAATTATGATACCGAAAACGTATGAAGAATGGTTTACATGTATCACAAAAGACTGTGGTATTGACCTTACTGAAAATTTTATTACAAAGCGTATTCAAGTTTTAGAAGATAACACACATATAGAAGCTATTCAATTTAGTAAGTTGTATGGTGATACGCACAGATTAAATGTCATTTCTTGGATGAAACAAGCACATCTAGCACGATAAAAAATTGGAAACAATTGAAAAAATAAAGGTATGTCTGTTAACTGGATTTTTAGGCGCTGGAAAAACAACCTTGTTAAATAAGGTATTAAAAAAAGTAGGCACTAAAAACACAAGTGTAATCGAAAACGAAATAGGATTTGTAAATATCGATTCAAAATTGATTACCGCTAGTTTCAAAGACTTATTTACCGTAAGCGACGGATGCATTTGTTGTTCATCACACCATGAATTTGAAAACATATTAATTCAGATTATTCAGAATGAAACGATTATTCATTCTTTGTTTATAGAAACTACTGGAGTCGCTGATGTAAATCCGATAATACAATTGTTTAATAGAAAAGATGTCCAACAAAAATTTGAATTCATTCAATCCATTTGTGTGATTGATGCTACACAGTATTTTTCAAACATTCAATCACATCCAATTTTTAAAAAACAAATGATTGCATCTGATACAATTGTAGTTAACCGAACAGAAAACATTGAGAAAAATCTATTAAACAAACAACTAGACGAAATAAAAATAATCAATCCGTTTGCAATCGTTTTTCAAGAAAATGAATTACCCCGTGATTACGCGCCCTTGTTGGAAAAAAGAACAATTACCAAGAAGCCATTCTTTTATCGAACGCTCGATACAACCACACAAGAAATTAATTCTATTTTGTTTGAAACAAACCACAGCATTGACCTTACTGAACTCAACTTTATTTTAACTAGGACACTTACCGTGTATGGAGACCAGATATTTAGAATTAAAGGTTTTATTAATGATCTGGAAAACAACACATACATTATACAATCAACTGGAAAATCAATTGATTATAAATTACATACAGAAAAAATAAATACAAGTCAATTAGTCTTTATCGGAAAAAAAATTGAACAAAAGGCCATCGATAGAATTATGAAACCAGCTTTAATTATGAATCAACATAACATCTTATTATGATACAAATAACACTACCTTCAAATGAAGTCAAAACATTTGAAAATACACCTGTGATTTCGCTGCGAGAAATTGCACAATCAATCAGTAATTCTTTTGCAAAAGAAGTATTAATTGCACACGTGAATACAGAACTTAAATCGCTCGATTACAATGTAACAGCGCATGCGCATGTTACTTTTTATAAATGGGAAGACTCACAAGGCAAAGAAGTTTTCTGGAATACCACAGCAATACTGTATGTGTTTGCCCTAAAATTATTATATCCTTCTACCAAAATGGGGTGTGTAAAAACAACTGAAAATGGTTTTTATGTCGATATTGATTTGGAAGATATGGTCATAAACGAAACCCATTTTAAAAATATTGAAGAAAAAATGCGTTCGCTTATTCAATCAAAATCTGCTAAAATCTCCACACTCAATAAAATTGATGCCCTTTCTTTATTTTGTCAAAAAAAAGAACATTATATACTCGAAGAAATACGCAATAGTAAGGAGAATGCGATTACTATTTTAACATTGGAAGGCGAAGTGTTACCACTATTTTCTCCAATTTTATCTGACTTTACTAAAATCAAGGCAAGTAAGTTAAGTAATATCGCAGGTGCATATTGGAAGGGCGATGATAAAAACAAGATGATTTCGAGAATTTATGGGAATTCTTTCCCTCAAAAAGCCTTATTAGATGAATCTATAGCACAACAACAAGAAGCTAAAAACCGCGATCATCGCAAATTAGGAAAAGAATTAGATTTTTTCTATTTCGATGAAGAAGTGGGAATGGGACTTCCTCTTTGGGCTCCAAAAGGTGAGCAACTAAGACAAAATTTAATCGATTTCTTAAAGCGCATTCAAAGAAAACATGGCTATCAACATGTTGCTACGCCACACATCGGTAAAAAAGAATTATATATTACCTCTGGTCATTACGAAAAATACGGAGAAGATGCATATCAACCTATAAAAACACCCGCAGAAGGTGAAGATTTTTTTCTAAAACCAATGAATTGTCCTCATCACTGTAAAATTTATTCTGCTAAACCTAGGAGTTATAAATCTTTACCCATTAAATACGCCGAATTTGGAACGGTTTATCGCTATGAACAAAGTGGTGAATTACATGGTTTAACACGAGTTAGAGGATTTACACAAGATGATGCACATATTTTTTGTAGACCAGAACAAATCAAACAAGAATTTTTAGCCGTTATAGATCTTGTAAATATAGTATATTCTAAACTAGGATTTACAAAATTTGAAACACAAATATCTGTTCGCGATACAACAAATAAAAACAAGTATTTAGGCACAGATGAGATGTGGCACTTGGCTGAAAAAGCAATCATAGAGGCAACTTCTGAAAGAGGAATGCAAACAACTATAAAGGAAGGAGAAGCAGCATTTTATGGACCAAAATTAGATTTCATTGTCAAAGATGCCATTGGACGTAAATGGCAAATTGGGACCATACAAGTCGATTATATGATGCCTGAAAATTTTGATTTAACCTTCATTTCTTCGGATAATTCACTACAAAGACCTGTAATGATACACCGTGCATTATTTGGATCGATAGAACGATTTATCGCTTTATTAATTGAAAACACGAATGGGAATTTTCCTTTATGGCTTAATCCAACCAAACTGATTGTATTACCAGTATCTTCTGTTTTTCAAGATCACGCTTTCCTTATTGCTCAAAAAATCAATAGTTATTTTGATTGGAATGTAGAAGTAGATGAGCGCGACGAAAAGATAAACCGTAAAATCAGAGATGCTGAGACGCAAAAAATTCCTTACATGCTAATTATCGGAGAAAATGAATTAACGAATGATACGATATCACTTAGAAAACATGGGGTTGGCGGTTTAGGAGAAATGAAATTAGATGAGTTCATCGAAAATCTAAACGTTGAATTAGCAAGCATGTATGAGTAACTATCATTTATTTTTAGCGTTCGTTTTTGGTCTAAAACATGGTTTGGACCCAGATCATTTGGCGATTATTAATGGAATTTCGTTCAATGACAAGCGTCAAAACATCAAAAGATGGACCGGATTTTTCTTTTCATTGGGTCATGGATTTACAGTTACATTAATTGGAATATTGATTGTAAGTGTGGTGAATTTTTATACCATTTCTAAAACATTTATGAATGTCACGGAATGGTTACCAATCGTTTTATTGTTAGCAACAGGATTTTACGGTCTTTTTTTACAACTAAAAAACCGACAAGAACAAATGAATTGGAAAACTAAAATGTTTCAACTATCAGAAACATCCTCTAAATTTAAATTCATCCTTGTAGGAATAGTATTTGCATTAGTATTTGACACTTCAAGTCAAACATTAGCATGGACCTTAGCTGTTAACGAAACAAATAAAGTATTTGCCGCTATTTCGATTGGTGTTCTTTTTACCCTTGGAATGATGCTTACAGATACACTGAATAGTTTACTTTTTGCATTCCTGCTTAAAGCATCTAACCGAGAAAATAAAATAAAAATTATACAAAAAGTTATTGCATGGGTTGTTATCATTTCCTCGCTCTATTACGGATTTATTCAATTGTTTTCTAAACTTAACTTTTCAACTCATCTGTTTACATTCACCGATAACCTTCTAAAAATCATTTTGTTGTCTGTTCCTTGTATTGGAACTATATTCTTTATTAATAAAAAAATAAAAAAATGTCGATCATCTCATTAACAACTTCGTTTTCTTTAGGTGTAATTCATGCTTTAGAGCCTGGACATGGGAAAGCATTCTTAGCTTCATTGATAACAGGGAAAAATATCAGTAACCGAAATTTATTATTAATGACTTTAACTATGGGTGTTAGTCATTCGTTGCTCTTGGTAATTTTAGCATTTTTGGTCCCCCTATTTTTTCCTCATTTGGAAGAAACTATTCACATTTTCATACAAATTATTGCGTCTACGCTTATTCTATATTTAGGAATTAGGATGTTGATAAATGCCAAAAAACAGAAAAATGAATCAACTTCTTGTTCGTGTGGAATTGATCATGGAACAACTCCTGTAAATCATATAAAGCCTAATACACAATTCACATATGCAGGAAAGAGCAATCTAAATACCTTAACTTTTTCAAAAGCGCCAACACAACCTGTGAAGGAGAGTACAAACATTCACGAAACAACAAAAAAAGAAACACTTTGGATTGGTTTTATTAATGGAATAACCCCATGCCCATCAGCGCTTGCGGTGATTGGAATTGCTGTAACAAATTCCAATTTTTGGATCGTTTCATCGACCATGCTGTTGTATGTCATCGGATTTATATTAACCATGTTGTTGATTGCCTACTCTTTAGTCAAATTTAAAGTTACCTTACTGAAAAACAGTTCGTTTAGCAGTAAAAAAACACATTATATCTCAGGGATATTAATCATTTTATCTGGACTATATTATTTGTATTTAGGATTAAATCATACGCATTAATTATGGCAGTAAAGGACTTAATACAAACTAAAAAATGCTTGTTTTTATGTAACGGCGGAAGTTGCATGAAAAAAGATGCGGAAGAGGTTACGCAAGCAGTTCGAAAATGTATCAAAGAAATGGGGCTTGATGATGAGTACCATACCGTCCGAACGAAATGTATTGGCAGATGCGATGATGCTCCAGTCGCTATGCTTGCACCTAATAATGTGTGGTTAAAATTACTCGTACCGGATAAATGCGCTGAAGTCCTTACGGAAATTGAACAAGAACTGGTTGAACAAAGCCCGCGATTTTTATATAAAATGGGGACGAACTTCGTCAATAGTGATTCTATCCCCACAAAACAAAGAAGAAAAAACTAAAACTAAAAACGATGAATACGAACAAAATCCCCGTAACAATCTTAACCGGATTTTTAGGATCTGGAAAAACAACTTTACTCAACCGCATTCTAAGTGAAAACCACGGAAAAAAAATTGCTGTAATTGAAAATGAATTTGGAGAAGTAGGTGTTGATAATGAATTAGTCATCGGTGCAGATGAAGAAATATTTGAAATGAATAATGGATGCATCTGTTGCACTGTCAGAGGTGATTTGATTAGAATATTAACCCGACTAACCAAACGAAAAGACAAATTAGACATGATTCTGATTGAAACAACTGGGATGGCAAACCCTGCGCCAGTTGCACAAACATTTTGGGTAGACGATGATCTAAAACAACAATTCAGTTTAGATGCAATCATTACGATGGTAGATGCAAAACACGTACAATTACATATCAATGATAGCGCTGAATGTAAAGAACAAATTGCCTTTGCAGACATTGTTGTGTTAAATAAAGTAGACCTAGTTTCCACAGATGAAGCACAACAAATTCAGGGTCTTGTGAGAAATATGAACGCAATGTGTGAAATTTATCCTACAGTTAATGCTGAAATTGAACTTGCTAAAATACTTAACATACAAGCGTTTAACCTAGATAAAAAAATCGAACTAAACCCAAAGTTTGCTGAAGAAGAATTTCCTTTTGAAGCAATTGTTGAGTATCAACTAAAAAAGGGAACTTATATGTTGTGGTTAGAAGAAGGACCAGACCCATCAATCGATGTATTAATCCTACAATCTACTGATTTGGAGAAACAAAAACAAGCGGCAACAATTGCTTTTTCAGAGGATCATCATTGTATAAAAGATGGGCAAGCAATAATTCAGAATAAACTTCTTCAATTAGAAATCAGTGATATAAGCCAATCCTTTTCTTTCGAATGTGAAGAAGGTTCTTACTTGTTTTTCACACAACATGGTCCAAGTGAATTTAATATGCAATTAAAAGAAGATAAGCTCCTTATACAACCTGTTGAAATAGTTGAGATTGAACATACACATTCCCATGATGATGAAGTAACTAGCGTAGGAATTGAAACGGAACAAGCACTAAATTTAGAAAAATTTAACCTTTGGCTGGGTATGCTATTACAAACCAAAGGTCAAGATATCTTTCGATGTAAAGGAATTTTAAACATTCAAAACAAACCGGAAAGAATTGTATTCCAAGGTGTACACATGTTATTCGATGCTAAACCAGAAAGAAACTGGAAACCAAACGAAAAGAAACGAAATCAACTCATTTTTATTGGAAGAAATTTAGATAAAAACAACTTGATTAAAGGATTTAATAATTGTTTAGTAAACGCATAATATGTTCAATAAATTCATGATGGAACCAAACGTAGATTATGCATGGAAATATTCTGAAGAAGATTATATTCTAAGCATGTTCTTATTGAATTCCGATAAACATTTGTTTGTATGCACGAGCAATGGCGTAGTATTAGTGGTTGATGCGCACGTTGGGAAGTTAATCAAACGAACCAACCTGGAGGGTGTAACGATGATTTTTACATGCGTTCAACAAGATCAGAAAATTTATTTAGGGACTGATAAAGGTGTTTTTCAAGTCAATTCCTCCCTACTTGTCACATCGATCATTCAAGAAGATGGATGGTTTGAACATGTGTGTTTAAATGAAGCTGGTACTGTTTTACTTGCATCTAAAAACAAGACATTGTATTGGTTTGAAAAACAAGATGAACATTTTGGATTAATTAAGTTAGACAATTCGTATACGAGTACCATAAGTAGCATAATATTTAATACTGGTTCTTTTTTAATCAGTAATTATGGAGGAAACAGACATTTCACTGAAAATGATCCGTTTAATTATGATTTTTTTCCATGGAAAACCTCCCTCCTGACTTCCAGCTGGAGTCCTAATAAAAAGTTTATCGCCAGCAGTACGCAAGAAAACGCAGTACATTTTTGGTATTATCCATTTGAAGAAGGAAAAGATTTTCAAATTAGTGGATACCCTTCAAAAATCAAAAAAATTCTATGGTCGGAGGATAGCAATTTATTGTTTCTTGACGAAGATGAACATGTGAATATTTGGGATTTTAGCAACGGACCTCCAGCCGGACAAAGACCAATAGAATTATACTGTGGAAGAGGAAGGGTTAACGATTTTATGTATAAAAATGGTATGGTAATTATTGCCACCGCCTATGGAAATGTTTTCCTTTACTTGTTAGAAAACACTAAAAATTGGATGGAACAATATATTGTTTCTGGAAGCATTACTACCATTTTAACAAATGAGGAAATGAGTACCATTTTCGTTGGAACTGAACAAGGGGATATTTATGCCTTAGAATTAGATATTTAATATGATTATTAGCGGCAAGGAAATTCAGAAACAATTGGGCGAAACAATTTTCATAGAACCATTTTATGAAAATCAATTAAACCCAAATAGTTACAATTTGAGATTACATGATGAGTTATTAATGTATGAAAATCCGACATTGGATATGAAACTTGATAATCCTACATCTAAAATTACAATACCAAAAGAAGGACTTTTATTAGAACCAAATAGATTGTATTTAGGTCGAACGGTGGAATTTACGAGAACAGAAAAATATGTTCCGATGTTGGAAGGAAGAAGTAGCATTGGACGTTTAGGCATGTTTATCCATGTTACAGCAGGATTCGGAGATGTAGGTTTTGCCGGTTTTTGGACACTCGAAATATTTGTAATTCAACCACTTACTATCTACCCAAATGTGGAAATATGTCAAATCTATTATCATAGTTTAAAAGGTGAATACGAAAAATATAATTCAGGAAAATATCAGCAAAACACTGGTATTCAACCAAGTCTGTTATTTAAAGATTTTGAAAGATGATACGATGGATATTCATAGGTCCAATTAAAGTATATCAATGGTTTATTTCGCCCTTGTTGGGACAGAATTGTAGACATTACCCAACCTGCTCCCAATATGCCATTGAAGCAATTCATGAATGGGGAATGTTTAAAGGGAGTGTACTAACACTTAAACGACTCAGTAAATGTCATCCCAGAGGTACGTATGGTTATGACCCAGTCAAAATAAATAAAAACAAAAAATGAAAGAAGAAGTGAATGAAATTGATACTATTGGAGATAATCATATTGGTACATCAGTCGAAACTCCAATGAGAAATGATGCTTTTGTTAAATCGGATGAAGAAAAAATTGAATTAATCGCTTCATACTTTCAAGAAATCATGGAAGTGTTAGGGCTTGATCTTACGGATGATAGTTTGAAAGGTACCCCCATGCGCGTTGGAAAAATGTATGTAAATGAATTGTTTTCAGGTTTAAATCCCAAAAACAAACCCAATCTTTCCGTTTTTGAAAACAAATACCAATACAATAAGATGTTGATCGAAAGTAATATCACTTTCAACTCATCGTGTGAACACCATTTTCTTCCGATTATTGGAAAAGCACATATAGGGTATATTTCTTCAGGCAAAGTAATAGGACTTTCTAAATTAAATCGAATCGTAAAATACTACGGAAAAAGACCCCAAGTCCAGGAGCGTATGACAATGCAAATTGTAAATGAGTTAAAACAAGCATTAGAAACTGATAACGTGATCGTAGTTATAGAAGCGGAACATTTATGTGTTTCATCTCGAGGTGTAGAAGATTTGACGAGTAAAACAACAACCCTTGAATATGATGGTGTTTTCAATGATAAACTAATTAGAAACGATTTTTTTAAACTAATAAATTCAACTATAAGTTAATCAGTATGACTACATCCATAACTAGAGAGACACATTTTAATGCATGTCATAGAATGCATAATCCGCTTTGGTCAGATAAAAAAAATAAATTGGTATATGGAATTTGTAATAGTCCTAATTATCATGGCCATAACTTCCGTTTAATTGTAAAACTAACCGGTAAAATTAACCCTGAAACAGGTTATATCATGGATTTGAAAAAATTAGCGGAAGTATTAGAAGAACACGTCGTAAAAAAATTTGATCACAAAAATTTAAACCTAGATTGCCCTGAATTTGAACATAAGTTAGCATCTACAGAAAATTTTTGTATCGTAATTTATGAGATTTTAAGACCCTTAATTCCTAACCATTTGAAATTAGGAGTTACACTCTATGAAACGGATCGCAATGCAGCGGAAGTTACTGAATAAAGTTAGTTCTCAATAATATGGAAGCAAAAGAAATATTAAAAAACAATTCTTACCGGGTCACATCGCATCGTTGCAAAGTATTAAATCATTTTATGCAGTCGAGTAGTTCAATTACACATGCTGATTTAGAGAAGACCTTTAAGCATAATATTGATCGTGTTAGTTTGTACCGCATGTTACATTCGTTTTCTGAAAAACAAATTCTTTGTAAAATTATTGATTCAAAAGGAGTTGTTAGTTATATTTTTAACAACCACAGTCATGTTTCACAATTCCACCCACATTATAAATGTAAAACATGTAACGATGTGATTGAACTACCCAAACTCCCACAAGAATATGTGGATCAATTAAAAAAATTAAACATCGATGAACTAAATATTCTCGCAGAGGGAACTTGTAAAGAATGTGAGAAAATAAATGTAAAATAATGGAATTAAAAGTATATAACTCCCTTACCTCAAAAAAAGAAGTTTTTACACCAATAACAGATAAAGTAGTCGGAATGTATGTTTGTGGTCCTACTGTATATGGAGAACCACATTTAGGTCATGCGCGTTCAGCAATTACGTTCGATATCATATTCCGTTACCTAACTTATTTAGGATATAAAGTACGTTATGTCCGAAATATTACAGATGTAGGTCATCTTGAAGATGAGGTAAATGAACAAGGAGAAGATAAAATTCTTAAAAAAGCAAGATTAGAACAGTTAGAGCCTATGGAAATAGCTCAATACTATACGAATATGTATCGAAATGCACTTCGATTATTAAATGTCAAAGATCCGTCAATTGAACCCACTGCTTCAGGACATATTATTGATCAAATTGAGACAATTAACAAAATTATCGAAAACGAATTAGCTTATGTAGTTAACGGATCTGTGTATTTTGATGTGAATGCTTATGCAAAAAGATACCACTATGGACAATTATCAGGGCGTGTGTTGAATGAATTAATGGCAATTAGTAGAAGTTCATTACAAGGGACAGATGAAAAAAGATTCCATGCTGATTTTGCATTATGGAAAAAAGCTAGTCCTGAACATATTATGCAATGGTCATCTCCTTGGGGAAAAGGATTTCCAGGATGGCATATTGAATGTACAGCAATGAGTAATAAATACCTCGGAATACCCTTTGATATTCATGGTGGTGGTATGGATTTAAAATTCCCTCACCATGAAGCTGAAATATGTCAAAGTTTAGGAGCTTTTAATAAACAACCTGTAAATTATTGGTTACATAATAATATGGTTACATTGAATGGACAAAAGATGGCTAAATCCAAAGGAAACTATATTACTTTAAATGAATTATTTAATGGAAAACATTCATTAATTGAAAAAGCATTTTCACCAATGACTTTACGTTTCTTTATGCTTCAAGCACATTACGTTAGTACAATTGATTTTTCAAATCAAAGTTTAAAAATGGCTGAAAATGCATTAAAAAGAATTGAAAGTACATATCAAACTCTTCAAGAGTTAAAGTCTAATAAAATAAAATTAAATTTAGATGAGGAATTAGAAC
>CANHVK010000069.1 GCA_947464135.1 Flavobacteriia bacterium
AGTAAAATCAATACTTCTAGGATGTAAATCGATTAATTTCTATTTTTATCGGACACTAGTGTATTTATTTATAATTTGAATAAGCTGTTTTTTATTATGTTCGCCTTGTCCTCTCCAGACTTCAACACCCTTTTTAATTAAAACTAAAGTTGGTAAATTTTCAACTTTAAATTGGCTAACCAATTTTTGCTCTACATCCGCATTTAAAGTAATGACCTTAATTATTTTTTCTTGACTTAACTCATCTATTACTGGTTTCATTTTTTTACAGGGAGCACACCATTCTGCATAAAAATCAACCAATACAAATTCGGTTTTTGAAATCAAAAAAGTAAAATCAGAATTAGGTTTCTGAACTATCCCTTTTTCTTCAAGTAAACCAGCTGCTCTCCAAGACATCATACCTCCATCTAATTCAATCACATTCGTAAATCCAATACTTTTCATTAACGAAATCGTACTACTACTTCTACCTCCACTCAAACAGTAAACAAAAAAGATTTTTGTTTTATCTAATTCATTGAGTTTTTCTTGAAAATCATTGCTATTAAAATCGATATTCTTTGCACCCACAATATGACCTGATTTAAATTCTTCAGGAGTTCGAACATCTAATAAGATAGCATTGGATTTATGTTTTGACCATTTTTCATTAAACGAATTAGCGTCTAATTGCGCATAAGCACTACCTGATGAATTTGTTGAGCAAGATACTGTTCCTAATAAAAGAAACAGTACCAAAAAATTAACCAATATTTTCATCCTATATTTTATTTCTTAATGTCATCCAACTCCCACCATTGAAAACTTCCTTAAAACCATTAGATTTAAGTATGTTTTTTGCAGCCGCACTTCTCATTCCTGAAGCACAGCATGTAATTATAGGTGTATCTTTTTTAAGTTTAACAATATTTGTCGTTAAAGTATCTAACGGAATATTTTTAGAACCATTGATATTGCCATTAATAAATTCAGATTTTGATCGCACATCTAAAATAATCGCACCATTCAACATAAGTTGTTTGTAATCAACAGATTTCCCAAACAACAGATTTTTAATTTTTGATATCATACTATAAAGCATTTACATCTAACCAGCTTCCACCATTAACGCAATCTATACCATGTTGTTTTAAAAACATCGTAGCTTGTCCACTTCTACCACCACTTGCGCAACAAAGTAAAATAGGTTGTTCCAATTGTTTTATCTCATCAAGTCTAGACGTTATTTCTCCTAAAGGAATATTAATACTTCCTACTACGTTTCCTCCCATAAATTCAGAAACCGTTCTTACATCAATAACTGTTTTTGCTTTCATAATGTTATTTTTTATTCAAAAGTATTTACTTGATAAAGTAATTTTGGTCACTTATGTTACATTGTCTTATAAAGAATCATTTTTTTATAATTATTAGTTAATTTTAAAAGTATGAATCATGAAAATAAATATCTATATGTATCCTTTTTATTTTTGATTTGTTTATTTCAAAATGACTATTTGTTATCTAAAAGTTTAGACCCTATTTGGTTTTTTCCAAACAAAGGACAATTTGAGAAAAATGTTCAATTTCATATTGATTTGACACAAGGTGATTTTTTTATCGATAATAACGGGTTTACTTTTAACTTTTTTGACTCTCCCAATTCACATGTAAACCATAAACACAGAAAAGAAAGAAAGATAAAAGAAAGTGAAACCTATTTAAAAGGTCAGACAGTTCGTTATAAATTTTTAAATGCAAATCTAAAACAGTTTAAATCAATTGGAGACACTTCTAATCATTATAAAAATTTCTTTTACAAGAATTTATACGTAAGTAATTGTAAGGGAGTAAATAAAGTGAAATATTTAAATATATATTTAGGAGTTGATTTATTATTAGAATCAGATTGTGAAGGTTTTAAATATTCATATTTTATTTCTCCAAATACTTCCATCAAAGAGATAAAACAAGAAATATCTGGTAATAATTATAGTTTTGTTGATAAAGAAGGGAATTTGCATCATACTCATATTTTTGGAGAAATCATTGAAAAAAAACCTTTAGCGTGGAATCTAAACACAAAAGGGGAAAAAGAATTTGTTGAAATAAACTTTAAAATAGAAAATAATATTATTACATATGAATTCCCAAAAGGATATGATAAAAATAAACCATTAATAATTGATCCTCAGCTAATTTTCTCTAGCTTTACAGGATCAACATCAGACAATTGGGGATTTACTGCTACAAATGATAATAATGGGAATTTATATTCAGGGGGAATAATTTTTGGAGTTGGTTATCCTATTACAACTGGTGCATATGATATAAACTATCAAGGTGGAGAGATATATTCTATTGCAAAAGATGGTTCAGAAATAAAAACACCTATACCTGGATTTGATATCTCAATTTCTAAATTCTCATCAGATGGGAGTCAATTATTATACTCAACTTATTTAGGTGGTTTAGGAAATGAAACACCGCATAGTTTGATTGTAAATAAAAAAAATGAACTCATACTATTTGGTGCTACTAGTTCAACAGATTTTCCTACATCAACATTTGCTTATGACAAAACATTTAATTCTGGAATAGAATTTAAAACAATGGATTTTTATTTTAAGGGTTCAGATATTTTTATTAGTAAATTCAACGATGATGGAACTGATCTTTTATCTTCTACCTATGTTGGGGGTTCTGGAAATGATGGCCTCGGATACGGAAATTTAATTTATAATTATGGGGATAATTTCAGAGGAGAGATAAGCTTAACTGAGAATGAAGAAATTATAATCGCGAGTACTTCAAACTCTAAAGATTTTCCAATTAAAAATTCTTTTCAAACAACTCTTAAAGGTATTTCTGATGCCGTTATTATTAAACTTTCTTCCAATTTAGATAAACTTTTATTTTCAAGTTATATTGGTGGAGAAGGAGAAGAAACAGGTAATGCAATTTACTACAGTAATGACACTAAGAAAATTTATATCACAGGAGGGACCACATCAAATTCTATGAATTCAAATATAAACGTAAATAAAAATGTCAATCACGGAGGAAACGCAGATGGATATGCAGCAATTATAGATAATTTAAATTACACTCTTGAAGCTATCAGGTATATTGGAACAGCTTCTTATGACCAAACTTATTTTATTCAATTAGATCAGGATAAAAACATCTTTCTACTAGGACAAACAGAAGGAAGAATAGGTATATCTCCAGGGAAATATGGAAATCCTAATTCTGGGCTTTTTATTCAAAAATTCAATCAAGACCTTACTTCTTTTTTATGGGGAACAACCATTGGTGGTCAAAGTGGCAATATCGAAATTTCACCAACAGCATTTATGGTATCAGATTGTAATGATATTTTTCTTACTGGTTGGGGAAGTAGTGTAAATGAATATGAAGGACATGTTTTAAAAAGTAGTACACTAAATTTTCCTATTACAGAAGACGCAATTCAAAAAACCACAGAAGGAGATAATTTTTACATTGCTATTTTAGATAATGATGGTGAAAATTTAAAATTTGGAAGTTTTTTTGGTGGAGTTGGTAAATTTGGATCACATGTTGATGGAGGTACAAGTAGATTTGATAAAAAAGGAGGAATATATCATGCGGTATGCGGTGCATGCGGAGGAAACCCAAATGGATTTACTACTACACCCGGTGTATGGTCAGCTGAAAATAAAAGCAAAAACTGCAATTTAGCAGCTTTCAAAATCGAATTAAATAAAATTTCTGCAATAGCCAAGGTTAGTGATTCTATCACTTGTACTGGTTTATCTGTTAAATTTTTAAACGATAGTAAATCTGCAGATATATTTGAATGGGATTTTGGAGACTATAATTTTTCAAAAGAAAAAAATCCAACGCATACTTTCCTAAAGAAAGGTAAATACAAAATTAGATTAATAGCCAGTAACTCAAAAAAATGTATCATTCAAGACACTACATTTATAGATATAACTGTAAATGAATTAAATGAAAAAAGAACAAAACCCACTACTTACCTTTGTAAAGACACATTAATTAGCTTAGAAATGGATATAATAAATAATGCCAATTATTTATGGAAATCCTCACCTAAAAAAAATTTAAATGAAACAAGTAATATATTAAAAACAGAAATCACCCCTCCTAAAAAGATATATGGTATAACTAAAATCAATTGTTCTACGATTGAATATGAGTATATATTTGAAAAATTAAATAACCAATTAAATATAAATAAAGACTTTTCCACCTGCTATGGAAATCCTGTTAGTATCTCAGTTGGAAAAGTAAATTCAATAGATTGGAAAAATTACCCAGAATTTAAAAATAAAACTGACATTACGATAAGCCCCGATAAAAATTTAAACCTTTCATTTTTTGCGAAAACGACTGATAATTGTCCAATAATCGATAGTATTCATATTGAAGTATTTAAACAAAATGACAAGCTAATTTCTTTTAAAGACACAACATTATGTTTTGGTGATAGTATTACTATTAAAACAAAGTATCTTAAAAATGTAATATGGTCAGATTTAAAATATATTAATCAATTAAAAGATTATTCCTACATAAATCCTAAATATGATAAAATTTACAATTTAACCTATACTGACCCTTGTGAAGCAAAAACCGAATCTTTTGAAATTAAATTAAAAAGACCACAATTAATTGTTTCAAATGACACTACTATATGTCTAGGAGATAGCACGTTAATATATGCTTCAAATATGAAAAGTTATGAATGGCAGGATTATTATTTTTCAAAAATAGAATCCACCTCATCCTTAAAGGTTTCTCCACCAAGTAATACCAGCTATAAAGTTACAGGAAAAGATGAACTTGGTTGTATAGACTCAAAAATGATAAACGTAAATATTTATCCAAAAACAAACTTTAAAGTAAGCGTTTTACAAAATGCAGACTGGGAAAATCCGGCTATCATACAAATAACAGGTAATAATTTAAACGCAATTAAATGGAATCCAAAAGAATTTTTATCATGCGATAGTTGCTTTACAACAAATACATATATATCAGATAATAAAATATATACAATTAAAATTACAGATAATAACACTTGTACTGACACTCTTCAAATATCATTGAATTTTGTACCCAATTTATATATTCCAAATGCATTTTACCCTAATAGTAAAAATGGGAATTCAAAATTCAAAGCAATTGGTACGAATATAAAAGATTTTGAAATGACAATATATAACAGATGGGGAGAATTAATATACGTTTTAAATGATATAGAAGATGGGTGGGATGGGACATACAAAAATCAAAAATGTTCTTCAGATGTGTACATTTGGAAAGTAAAATACACAACTGTGAGAGAAGAATTTAAAGAGCAAACGGGTCACCTTACTTTAATCCGTTAAATAATAGAAACCTCTAAATCATACACTTTTATTAAGTCTCCTTTAATTAATTTTGCTCGTTTTCTTGTCTCTAATAGACCATTTCTAATTACCATTTCTTCATCAACAATCATCTTTGCATGACCACCTGTTTGGGCTAACCCCAATGCTTTCAATAATTGAATCAATTCAATATAGTCACCTTCTACTTTAAAGTCAATTTTTTTCATTTTGTTTTATTGTTTTATAAAATATTTTAGCAGCTTCAAATGAATTAATTTCACCTTTATCAAGCATTTTCAACACTTTAAATTCTTTATTTTTACTCAAAAGATTTATGTCATTCATTATTAAATCTTTTAAATATTGATATACCCAAAATCTTTCTTGATGTTTCCTTTTAGAAAGAATCATTTCCTGATTTTCAAAAAATGAATCAATGATGTTTATAACCTTTTGGATACTCTTCATATTCAAGTAGCTATACATAGTAACTACAGGATTCCAAAAATTATTTTTTAACGGAAATAAGTGTAATGCATTTTTATATGAATTTACCGCTTTTCTAGCTTGCAGAATATTTTCACAATCTGCTTTTGTAATTATAATTGAATCTGCTAATTCTATGATACCTCGTTTAATCCCTTGTAATTCATCCCCTGCTCCAGCAAGCATCAACAATAAGAAAAAATCAGACATTTCATAGACCATTGTTTCAGATTGTCCAACTCCAACAGTTTCGATAAGAATAATATCAAAACCTGCAGCTTCACAAATTAATAGAGTTTCCTTTGTATGTTTTGCAATTCCTCCTAATTGATTTCCTGATGAAGTAGGTCTTATAAAAGCATTTTTAGACTTCGATAAGTTTTCCATTCTTGTTTTATCCCCCAAAATACTTCCATTGGTAGATGTTGAAGAAGGATCTATACTCAAGACTGCAACTTTTTTTCCTTTGGAAATATATTCTAAACCAATTGCTTCAATAAAAGTACTTTTACCAACACCTGGAACACCCGTTATTCCTATCCTAAAAGACTTACCACTGAATAACAAGCATTTATCTAATAACTGCCTTGCAATGAGTTGATCACTTTCAAGATCACTTTCAATTAAAGTTATTGCCGAAGAAATAATTTTTATATCTTGATGAATAATTCCATCAAAAAAATAATCAACAGTTAATTTACTTTTGTAAGTTTTCCGTCGATTTATCCAATTATTTTCATCAAAATTTGACACTTTTCAATATTTATTTCTGAATCAAAAAGTTTTAGAATTATAAATTCACCTATTTATTAATCTATATCTTTATACAAAGTAAAGAAAATTTAGCTAACCCTCTTGAAAGATGAAAAAAATTGGTCTTATTTCAGATACACATGGTTATATAGACCCTAAAATATATCATTACTTTAAAGATGTAGATGAAATTTGGCACGCAGGTGATATAGGAGATATTCAACTTACTGACGAATTAAAAAAATTCAAGCCAATAAGAGCAGTTTTTGGAAATATCGATAATTTTGAAATTCGAAGTGAATTTCCTGAATATAATTCTTTCAACATCGAAGGTATAGATGTTTTAATTACTCATATAGGCGGAAAACCGGGAAGATACCCATCTACTGTTTTATCTGAAATAACACAAAAATCTCCGAAATTATTTATTTGTGGACATTCTCATATTTTATTTGTAAAAATGGATCCTACATTCAACATGTTGTGTATTAATCCTGGTGCATGCGGTAATAAAGGTTTTCACAAAGTAAAAACAATTGTTAGATTTGAGGTTGATAATGGTAAAATTCAAAATTTAGAAGCAATTGAGCTTGGAAATAGATAATTTTAGAAAAGTAATGAAATTTATTTTTACAAATATTAAAGTTATCCTGATTATTATAATCACTTATTCAAACTTTTCAATTTCACAAATTGGAGGTAATACGAGTTTCAATAATTTAAATAGAGTTTATAATGCAAGATCACTAGCGTTAGGTGGATTCTATATTTCGAACAAAGACCAAGATCCAAATATCGGTGTCAACAATCCAGCATTAATCAATCAAACTATGATGAATCATTTTAGTTTTAATATGTTGTATCAAACAGGAGATATTCAAAACGGAATGATTGTATTTAATAATTATGCTTCAAAAATAAAGTGTTTTCAAAACACTTCTTTACGATACGTAGACTATGGAAAAAATACTAAAACAAATGAATTCGGGGAAATAATAGGTTCATTTACACCTATTGACTTCATTTTATCATCAGGTTTATCAAAAAAATTAAATTCAAACTTCTCCATTGGTTCACAATTAAATTTTCTATATTCTCAATATGAAAACTTTAATTCAATAGGAGTTTCAATAGATTTTGGTGGACATTATATTTTTAAAGATACAACGCAATCATTTGCAGTATTAATAAAAAATGCAGGTATACAACTTAAAACTTTCGGCGATAATAATAAAAGAAATCTTCCTACTGAAATTCAAATGAGTTATTCTCATAAACTTAAACACGCTCCTTTTAGATTTAGCTATCTTTTTCATCATTTAAATGAATGGGATTTATCATACAACGATCCAAATGTAAAAGGAAGTATTGATCCTTTAAGTGGTGATAGTATTTTACCCAAAAAAGCTTCTATTATACAAAAAGTTGCCCTACATATTACACCTCAAATTGAACTGATTCTAAGCAATCATATTCACTTAAGATTTGCATTTGATTATCTAAGACGATATCAATTTGCTTTAACAAACAGACCTGGTTTATCAGGATTTTCTTTTGGTCTTGGTCTATATTTTAAACGATTTAATCTCGACTACGGATTTTCATCTTATTCTGTTGCAGGTAACACAAACGGAATAACGCTAACAAGCTCATTAGATAAATGGAGAAAAAAATCTATTCATTAAGTCTATTATAGATATTTCTCAACTTCTCAATTGCCCGAAAACATCTTACTTTAGCATTACTCTCATTAATTTTTAGTAATTCAGCAATTTCTCTAAAGGATAATTTTTCAAAATATCTCAAATGAATTATTAATAAATTCTTTTTATTAAGATTTTTTAAAGCCTTTTGTAATAATTCATAATTGTAATCAAGATCGTGTTGGTTTTCTGCAATTATAAATACAGAATCATTTATATCTTCAAATTTATTTTTCTTTATTTCTCTATAGCATTGAGCGACTTCATTACTGGCAATTTTATACACCCAAGAACCAAAGGTATTTCCACGATCTTTAAAAGAAGAAATATTTTCAATTACTTTCATGAACACATTTGAAGCAAGAATTTCTACTTCATCCTTTTTAAATCCTTTGGATTGAATAAATAAACAAATCTTTTTATAGTAGATAGAATATTGTAATTGTAAAAAAGATCTTTCTTCTAATGATAATTTATTGTCTTTTAACAAGCCAATTCTAAATACATCTGATTGATTTAATGAAAGTTCCATTGCTAATAAAATTAAGTTTGTTTAACTTCATTAACGATATTATTTATTAATTATTACAATTCAACTAAAATTTACCTCCACTTAAAAACAAAATCATTGATCAATGGAATTGTATCAAACTGAAATTCAATTTCTTTAACACCCGGTAATAAAGGAAAGAAATTTTGATTAAAATAAACACCTCCTTTGTTATTAGTTATCCAAAAATCATTAAGAAAACTTGATGTTGAAATTTTTAAAGATGCTGTTTTTTTAACAGTATCTAACTTTATTATTTCAACAATAAAATTTGAACGTACTGCTTTTTTATAAATAGATTTATTTCCAATATGTGTAAATTCTCGTTGTATGAGATTTCCTGATGCATCCTTCCATTCAAAACGAACTAAATAATTGGATTTTAAGTAACTATTTAATATACTTTGTTTTATTACAGGTAATTTTATACCCTCATAAACTTTAAAAATTTTATTTTCAGAAATTATTTTTTTACCTCCTAAATTATAAAATTCATATTTTACATTTGTTTGAAATGTATCAGAGATGTCAGAAACAAAAAAATATTTTTCTCTCCCTATTTTTTCAGTTTTTTCTAGAATAGTCACGTCTCTAAAATCTTCTTTAACTCTATATTGAAGCGCTTTCCAATTTCCAAAATAATCTATACTTGACCAGGTTGGAGCAGGCCAACAATCATTTAGCTGCCAAAAAATAGTCCCCATACAATTGGGCGACAATAACCTATGAGCACTGATAGCAATCCCAACAGCTTTTGATTGAGTAAGTTGTGAATAATAAACAAACTCTTCAAAATTTTTCGAAATACCATAAATTCTATCCGAGTGTTTCTTTATCATACCATTTCCAACATAGCTCTTTTGGTGTGATTTCATCACTTGTGAATTTAAAGACCAATCTTTTTTATTGCTAAAAACATACATCGTACTATATTCAGGAAATGATTGAAAACCGTATTCAGCATTAAAGCGACCAGACTTTTTTCCGAAATCTTCAATAGGATCTTTCCCATGCCAGACTCCCCAATAATGTTGCGTGCCATGAGGAAAATCTTGTTCGTTTATCCAATGACCTAAAGGTGATGTATGTATATAAGGTATATTGGTAATTGAACTAATCACCTCAGGTATTACCTTTTTAAAGAGTCGATTGTAATCATTCAGAATTTGATTTCTATTTAGTTCATTAATTCGATATTTGTCTTGAAATCCCCAAAATTTCCAAGCAACATCAACTTCATTATTACCATTAAACTGAATAACAGAAGGGTGATGTGAAATTCTTGGTATTTGATAGTTCAATTCTTTTCTAACATTTTCAATAAAAAAATCATTACTTGGATACATAGCACAAGCAAACATACAGTCTTGCCATACCATTAATCCATATTCATCACACAAATCATAAAAATAATCATCTAGATAAAAACCACCTCCCCAAACTCTTACGATATTAAAATTGGAAGAAATCATTTGTTTCACAAGATTTTTCATTTTTTCTTTAGTGATTCTTGATGGAAAAACATCCATTGGAATCAAATTTGCACCCTTACAAAAAATTGCCTTCTCATTTACTTTAAAATAATATGCAGTACCTAAACTATCTCTTTCTTGTATTAATTCACTTTTACGAATACCAAATTTGACATCTATCTTTTGAATTAGATCTCCTTCTAACGATTTAATAAGAATAGTATCAAAATACAAATGTTGTTTTCCTTGTCCTCTTGGCCGCCATAACTTAGGATTATGTATGTCAAAAGAAAAAAAGAGTTTTCCATTCTTAATGCTAGCGTAATTATTAAGACCTAT
>CANHVK010000070.1 GCA_947464135.1 Flavobacteriia bacterium
ACAAACAATGTTGTAATAGATTCCATAAATCATATACCTGTTAAAAATTTTAAGGATACTTTGAAGGCTCTAGATAGGGTAATTTTATCTGGAAGATTAGAAGATAAAAAGGGACAGATAATAAAAGAAGATGGAAATGCTTTTATTTCTTTTTATGACAAGTCAACTAAGTCTAAAACATTAGGTCAAAATGTGGATTCTCCAATTATTGAGTTTGAAAATCAAAATTCTTTTTTATTTAAAGGTTTAGCTTCCGTGAATAAAGGTCGGTTTATAGTTGAGTTTATTTTACCAAAGGATATAAATTATTCTTATGGTAATGGTAAAATTTCAAGTTTATCTTATTTGGCATCAAAGGTTGGCATTGGCTATAATTCTTCTTTTATTATAGGCGGAATTTCATCAAAAGCAGAAAAAGATTCACTAGGACCTGAAATAGAATTAAGTTTAGATTCGAGTAAAGTAATTGAAAATGGGTTTTTTGGTAAAAATCCTATCATGTATGTTAAGTTAAAAGATGAATCGGGAATTAATGTTTCAAATTCGGGAATTGGACATCAAACAAGTTTAACTATTGATGATGACATAACAAATATGATTGATTTAAACTCTTATTATGTTGCTGATAAAGATTCATACAAAAGTGGGAGAATTATTTATCCATTAACGAATTTATCTGATGGAAAACATAAAATAAAAATAAAATCTTGGGATGTTTATAATAATTCATCTGAAAAAGAAATTCAATTTTTGATATCAAATCAAAAAGAAACCAGTATTAATAGAATTTTTAACTATCCAAATCCATTTACAAATAAAACGGTTTTTTATGTCGAGCAAAATAATTCAAGTGTAACTGTCGATTTAAAATTGTCGATACATACAATTTCAGGAAAACTTGTTAAAGAATTGTTTAAAGAAAATATTGAATTAAGAACTAATTTAGATCAAGTCTTTGAGTGGGATGCCAAAGATCAATATGGAGATCAATTAAGTAAAGGTGTATATATCTATCAAATATCATTAATACAACCTGACGGGAAAATTTCATCAAAAATTGAAAAATTAGTTATTTTTTAATTTAGACATAATAAAAGTAATTTTTATACGTTTATATTTGCCGTATTCAAAAAATAACAAATGAAAAGATTAGTTAAAGGATTGCTTATTTTACTCCCTTTGTTTTCTAAGGCTCAAACATCAAATCAACAGGTGAATTCAGCTTTACAAATGAACTCGATTACAACAACGATGCCTTTCTTAAACATAAATCCAGATACTAGATCAGGTGGTATGGGGGATGCAGGGACAGCTCTTTCTGCTACTTGTTTTTCGTCTTTTTGGAATACTGCAGGAATTGTTTTTTCTGAGAAGGATAATGAAGTAGGAATTGCATTTATTCCTTGGTTAAGACAATTAAATCTTACTGATATGAACCTATCTTATGTTTCAGGATATAAAAAAATAGGAGATAGACAGGCATTTACAGCAGGTTTAAGGTATTTTAGTTTGGGTTCGATTACATTTACCAATGATAAAGGGGACAAATTAAGAGATGACAAACCATCTGAATTTGAATTTTTAGGAGGATATTCAATCAAATTGACAGATAATTTCAGTTTGGGAGTAAACGCAAAGTTTGCATATTCTAATTTAACAGGAGGACAGATTGTTGCAGGAGCTCAAACTAAAGCTGGTGTTGCAGGAGGAGTTGATTTATCAGTAATGTATCATAACCAAGATTTAATGATAGGGGGTAAAAAATCAGAATATAATGTTGGACTTACCATTAATAACATAGCAAACAAAGTTTCTTATTCTGTCAATGGTCAGGGTGATTTTGTACCAATTAATTTAAAAATTGGAAATGCCTTTACATCAATAATTGATAAGTATAATTCAATGACATTTAGTTTGGATTTACAAAAGTTATTAGTTCCAACTCCACCAATAATTAAAAACGGAGAAATAATTTTAGGTAAAAATCCAAATGTCGGGGTAGTTTCAGGAATGCTACAGTCATTTAATGATGCACCAGGATTAGTTGCAATGAATGGATCAGATACTTTGAGAAATGATGATAATTCAGTCCAAATGGTTAAAGGATCTAAGTTAAAAGAAGAATTTAGAGAAATAAATATTGGAACTGGTGTTGAGTATGATTACAATAAAACGTTTGCAGTAAGAGGTGGATATTTTTATGAAAGTGCTACAAAAGGGAATAGACAATTCTTTACTTTTGGTGTTGGTTTAAAATATCAAATGTTACAGATTGATATGTCATATATAGCAACAGTTCAGAGAAATAATCCATTAGCAAATACAATAAGGTATTCTCTTCGTTTTAATTTAGGTAATAATAAAAATTAATGAATTTTCGTATTGGTTTTGGAGTTGATGTTCATCGTTTAGCTGAAAATCTTCCTTTGATAATTGGTGGAGTGACAATTCCATCAACGTTAGGTTCGGTTGGTCATTCTGATGCGGATGTATTACTCCATGCAATATGCGATGCAATTCTTGGAGCTGCAAATCTAAGAGATATAGGTTATCATTTTTCTGATAAAGACCCAAAATACAAAGGAATTGATAGTCGAATTTTATTGAAAGAATCTTATGACCTTGTTAAAGCCAAAGGATATAGTATTATTAATTTGGATTGTACTGTTATATTGGAAAAACCAAAAGTAAATCCACATGTAGAAAACATGCAAAAAATTATTGCTGATATCTTAGAGATTGATATTGATTTTGTCTCTATTAAGGCTACTACTCACGAACAAGTAGATTCTTTTGGCGAATCAAAAGCTGTTAAATCTTACGCAGTAGCTTTAATTAATAAAATTATTTAGGCTATTTTTTTATTATAATTTTTTGACCAATTGATAGGTTATCGCTTTTCAATCTGTTCCAAGTTTTTATATCACTAATCTTAACATTATATTTCTCAGCAATGTAAGATAAGTTATCTCCTTCCTTTATAGTATAGTATGTATTTTTAATCTTCTTTTGTTGAATTACTTTTGTTCTTGTTTTTATTTGCTGATTTAATAACAAAGAGTCTTTGGTTAATATTTTGATAGCTAAAGTATCATGATCTAAAATTTGATGTTGTCTTTCTCTTGCAACTTCATAATTTTTCTTAGAATTATTCGTTTGTTTTACAATCATTTTTGAATCTGTATTAATGACTATGGTATCGTTTATATCTTCAAAGATTTCAAGTTTTATACTTTTATTAGAAATTGTATGTTCAGTATTAATTTTTGCGGGTTTTGAAATTATTTTATTTAAAGTATCATAAGATTGAACGCTTCTAAATACATCGGCTGTAGTTTTTGGAGCTATTTTATTTAAATTATTTAAATTATCAGATTTTAATTGTTTTTCTGGATTTAATTCGGAAGAAATAGAAGGTTTATTTGTTTGTTGCAAAGTTGTTAGAGTATCTTTTAAAGGTTGGTTTATGTTTTTTATTTTTAATTCTATTGAATCATTTATTTTCCTTTTCATTTCTATAAGAGATAGACTATCTTGAACGTTAATTTGTTTTTGAAAATCATTTTCTTTTGAAGCTTCTTCTGTTTTTTCTTCAGTAATAGTTTCACGATTCATTAGACTATTTATTGTTTTTTGAGTGCTATCATTAAATGAAAATGATGTGATTTTTTTTGGAATAGAAGAAATAACTAACTCGTTATTATCGGGATATTTAAGAATTTGTTTTTTTGTGTTTTCAATTGCTTCATATAAAAGCTTGCCTTTAATTCTATAACCAACATTTGTTAAGTGAATCATATCTGTTTTAGCAAGACCTTGATTTAACCAAATCTTGAGGGAACCTTTTCCTCCGCTAACCGCGAACCAATCCCAATATGCTGTTTCAGTTTCTTTTGCAATTTTTTTTATTAATTCAGAAAAAATAACGGTTGAATTGATGTTTTTTTGTTTGTAAAACAAATCTTGAGTGCTGCAAAGAATTATTGAAGTTAAAGGAGTAGTTTTTCTGATAGTTGCAATAATAGTTTTGATTTCATTTTCTAATGATGGTTTGATACTATCAGAAAATAGAAAATCATTTGTTCCAAAATCTAAAATTACCAAGTCTGGTTTAATTGTTTTAAGGTGTTTATTAAAATTATCGATAGATAATAATGAATTAAACTTTGCACCTCCAACGCCAGAAGAGTTGTAAATTATTCCATTATTCTCAATATTGATAAGTTCGAATCCGTGTATGATAAATTGTTTTTGATTATTTGATGTTTTTAAACATTTAAAGGTTATTGTATTAGATACAGATGAGATGTTAATCGTAATAAATCCCTTATTTTGATTTGTTGAAAAAATATCTATTGGAGTTGATTGACCATCAGTTTCTACTAATAAATCATAACTTAAAGTATCCGTTTCACAATATATTTTTAATGTAGAATTATTAGAAGGTATTTTAGCATTAAAGGTAATAGTAAAAGATGCTAAAGAATCTATCGTTTTTGAAGATATTCCCATAATACCAATAGGGAATTCATTTGAAGGTTTGGTTGATTTTAAATACATCCAATTTCCAGTATGTTTTGTAGAATAATGAATTGAAGAATATGTTTTTGCAGTTGAATATGGAAAAACAATGCCTCGACCACCGTTTCCATATTTTTTCTGAAGTAATATTCTTGTTTCGTTTGTAGGAATTTCAGATTGTATATGGGAATCCCCGAAATGAATAATTGATGTTTTAATTTTTTTTGAATTGTTTAATCCTTCATAAAAGTTAGACAAACTATTTTTTGAATAAAATTGTATATAGTTTAGAGAAGGAGAAAACCAAGGGTATGAATTTGAATCTATTTCAATATTATCCTGTGAAAAAGTAAATGAACTAAAAGTAAAAATAAAGAACAAAAAGTAAATATATTTCATTGATTCGTAAAGTATAATCATTAATCTTGACAAATTTAGTTTGTTTCATTTATTTAATCATGGTTAATATCATTCATTTGTCCACAAATCAGGATATAAATGTTAATAATTAACAAAATGTTTAATAAAATGATTATTTGAAAGTTTATTGAGTATATGATTGTATTAAATTTGCCCAATTAAATTTAAAAATGATAAAATGAAAAAATTAATGTTATTTGGATTAGGAGCTTTAGCTTCTATTGCTGTTTTGACAAGTTGTAAAAAAGATGAGTTAGCTGCGCCTACAGTAACTTTTCAGAATGCAAAGACTACTCATGTAGCTGCATCAGCAACTGATACAGTTTATGAGACTACTATTACAGTTGACGCACCTGCAAAATTAGAAACAATCAAAGTATTTAAAGTAACAGAATCTGGTAAAACAACAGAGCGAATAATCACAGATTTTACAAGTACTGGACAGCATGTTTTTCAGTATAAATTTAGAGCTGGTAAATATGAAATTGAAGCTACTGATAAAGAAAGTCAAACAACATCTGCATTTTTTACATTTACAGGTTATATAATTCCCGCAGGAGAGATAAATTCTTATTCAGCTAAAATAATGGCGGCTCAATTTAAAGATGGAAAAAGTAGTTTCTTTTCAACAGTTACTGGAAATGTTTACTCCGCTGCTGATGCAAAAACTAATTCATCTTTAATTGATTTTGCTTATTGTTACAGAGGTGTTTCAACAGATGTAACATATAAAGCAATAATTGGAGCACCTAGTGATGCAGATATTAAAATTGGACATGCAAATACTGCTGAATTTTCTAGTTGGACAAAATATAATAATACTTTATTTAAGTTAACATCATTAACTTCTTCAGAGTTTGACGCAATAAAAAATGATTATGGTTTTGATGCAATTACTGGGTTGAAAGAAACTCATGTGTTTGATTTAAAACCTGATAATGTTGTTTTTTTCAAAACAGATACTGGAAAATATGGTTACTTTAGAGTTAAATCAATTAATGTTGGTACTACAGCGGGTAAAGATGACATTCAAAAATACCAGGATGGAAGTATCGAAATTGACGTGAAAGTTCAAAAGTAATATAAAAGCTTTTCAAATTTAAGCGACCTCAAAAGGGTCGCTTTTTTTATATGTATCCCATACATTTATAGGTGATTATTCCAATCCATTCGTGTAATAAGTTATCCCAATTAAACAAAATGTCCGATTGGGGTAAAAATAAGTTCTTGGGCAGCCATTTTTCACGGGTTTTCTTTCTAATATCTTTGAGTATAAATGTTTTTATTCCTTGTTTATCGAAACATTTTTGAGCTCTATAGAAATGTGTATTTGATGTAATTAAGATTATTTTTTTATGTAATAAATTTTCTTTTTCCAATGTTTTTTTTGTGAAAAGTGCATTTTCATAAGTGTTATTGGATTTGTTTTCGATTAAAATATCCTTTAAAGGAATATTGAAATACCGATGAATATATTTTTTTAATAATGAAGCTTCTCTTTTTTCAATATATGTTATGCTCCCGGAGCCACCAGAAATAAAAATTTTGTTAACCTTTCTGTTTTTGTAAAGTTCAATTGCCCTAGTTATTCTGTTGATGTTGCTGTTAAATGTAATTTGTTCTTTGCTGTCATCATATGAAATCATACCTCCAAGTACTAACGCAATATCTGCTTTTTTTGTGTTTGAAAGTATAATGTCATTTTTAATACTGGGAAATGAAAGTAATGATAGATTGAAAATAAATGGATTTGTAAAGAAAATAAGCGCGATAAATCCAATTTGTATGAATTTCTTTTTGTTTTTCTCATTCTTAGAGATGAATGAAATAATAAATAAAATGATAATCCAATTAAGAGGTGCAAAAAGAAAGTCTATTATTTTAGATAAAAAGAAGAACATAGAAAGTCAGTTTTATTTCAAATTACGTTAATATCATACTATTATCAAAAGAATATTGATGAAAAAATAACTTTATTTTATCAAAGGAACCTTAATTCGTATATTTGCAATTCAAATTTAAAGGAATAAAATTTCAGATTATGAAAGTTAATCCCAATTATAACACAAAAGAAACATTATTGGCTTTGTATAATAAGCCTTTATTAGAGTTGGTTTTTGAAGCAGCAACAATTCATAGACAATTTCATAATCCTAGAGAAGTTCAAATGTCTTCATTAATCAGTATAAAAACTGGTGGGTGTTCAGAAGACTGTGGGTATTGTCCACAAGCAGCTCGATATAACACAGGTTTAGAAGCACATAAGTTGATGACTGTTGAAAGTGTAGTCGATCAAGCTAAAAATGCTAAGGCAAATGGTTCATCAAGACTTTGTATGGGGGCTGCTTGGAGAGAAGTGCGAGATAATAAAGATTTTGATACTGTAGTTGAAATGGTTCAGGCTGTAAACAACATGGATATGGAAGTTTGCTGTACTCTTGGAATGTTAACTGAAGAACAAGCTCAACGTTTGAAGAATGCTGGATTATTTGCCTATAATCATAATTTAGATTCATCTAAAGATTTTTACAAAGACATCATTTCAACTAGAGAATATGAAGATCGTCTTAACACGATTGAAAATGCTCGTAAAGCAGGTATTACTGTTTGTTCAGGAGGGATAATTGGAATGGGAGAAGCTATTGAAGATCGTGTAGGATTGTTATTGAGTTATATGGAGATGGAAACTCCTCCAGATTCAATTCCAATTAATGCATTGGTTGCAATCGAAGGGACTCCTTTAGAACAACAAAAACCAATAGAGCAATGGGAATTAATAAGAATGGTAGCAACTACCCGTATTGCTTTTCCAGAGTCTGTAGTTAGATTGTCAGCAGGGAGAACCAAAATGTCAATGGAAGCACAAGCCTTATGTTTCTTAGCAGGTGCAGGTTCTATTTTTGCAGGAGATAAATTATTGACAACTCCAAATCCTGAATTTAATGAGGATAAAGAAATGTTTGATATTTTAGGATTGGTTGCCAAAGAAGCATTTGCCGATGGAGAAAAACCAGTTTCAAACCCTGACCCAATTATTGAGGCTAAAAAAGCAAAGGCAGAAGTAAGAGCTAAAGAATTAGAAGAAGCATCTTTTCAACCAAGAAAAGTTACTGTTGAATAAAATATGCATTCGTTTGAAAAACGTTTAGCAAAAAGATATGAAGATGGGAGCAATCGCTCCCTTTCTTTGTTTAATGAATCGATTGATTTTTTCTCTAATGATTATTTAGGTCTTTCTAGAGCTACCAATAATCAACCAAATGTTATTTATAAGGGAAGTACAGGCTCTAGATTATTATCAGGTAATTCTATTGAAGCAGAGCAAGCAGAATTGTTTTTATCTCAATATTTTAATTCAGAATCAGCGCTAATTTTTAATTCTGGTTACGATGCGAATATTGGTTTTTTCTCTTCAATACCACAAAAGGGAGATACTGTTTTATACGATAGTTTGATTCATGCTTCAGTAAGAGATGGTATACGATTAAGTTATGCTGATTCATATTCGTTTAAACATAATAATATTGAAGATTTAGAACGAAAATTAAAGTTAGCGAAAGGAACTGTTTTTGTGGCTGTTGAAAGTCTCTACTCTATGGATGGAGATCTTGCACCATTGGAGTCAATAAGTAAAATATGTGAAGAAAATAATGCTTTATTGATTGTTGATGAAGCACATGCTGGTGGTGTTTTAGGAGAAAATGGAAAAGGTTTATCTTATGGGCTAAATGTTTTTGCGCGCTTATTTACCTTTGGAAAAGCTTTTGGTTTGCATGGAGCTGCAGTATTATCGTCCTACAAGGTGAAAGATTATTTAATCAATTTCGCACGATCCTTTATATATACAACTGCATTACCGATTGATTCTTATGTAAGAATAAAACAAGTGTTAGATAATAAAGATTTAAATAATTTGCGAGTTTCTTTAAATCAAAACATTCTTTTTTTTAGAAGTTTATTGAATAAAGATTTGGTAAGTGATAAAAATTCACCAATTCAAATCATTGCTTGTCCTGGTATTGAAAATGCTAAAAAAAAGTGTGCTAAATTACAAGCTAATGGTTTTGCAGTAAAGCCTATTTTATCTCCAACTGTCGCTGAGGGTAGCGAGCGCATTCGTATCTGCATACATGCATTTAATACTAAAGAGGAAATCGAAAGTTTAGTAAATTATTTAAGGTCTTAAGATAAGTGTAGAAGGCGAGTGATTTAACCATTCTTCGTCTTCCACTTGAAGAGATTCCCAACCTTCTAAACTAACGAGCATTAAATCATAGTTCCCGATTAATTTTTTCTCAATTTCCCATTCACTTAGAATTTGTAAATGATCAGGAACGTAATCTTGGATTAAGGCTAACTTATTGCTTAGTTCTTCATTGTTTTTAATGAATCCATTTATATCAATAAGAGTTATTAAAGCTTCCGTATTGTTTATTAGTTTTTGAAAATAAGTTACCAACCTGACATCAGATTCGCAAATAAAAGGGATAATTACGTGCGTGATATCTTTAAAATTTTTCTCTATAAAAATACCTGTAGGAATCTTGCTGCCAAACAAAATTTCTCTTGTTCTTTCGTCGAAATGTGTATTGTTGAATAATTTTTCTTTACCTGTTAATGTTTTTTTAAGAAGCTCAGGATTCATAATTCGAGTAGTAAAACCTAAAACTTTACCAAGAAAACTACCTTCATACATTGATTGCCCAATACCAACCAATAATAAATCATATTCGCCTGTATTTGCTTCTTCAATAATATCTGTATTTATATCATTTGAAGCTTTAAAAATAGGATTTATTGGTTGTTTTAATTGTCTAGCAGTTTCAATAATAGGAGTCATGATTTCTTTTTCCAATTCTTTGATATTAAATTGGTGAATTTCATTGGTTGGTTCTAAGTGTAATGCGCTTATTTCTGCATTATTATTCATTTTTCTTACAA
>CANHVK010000071.1 GCA_947464135.1 Flavobacteriia bacterium
ATTGTTGGAAAATCATACGCTGATGATCGTTGCTGATAAAAAGAAAAAATATCATCCGCAGATTGATAACCACCTGAATGAGAAGATTGAGCACTTCCATTTTTGGCGATCGTTCTGTATTTATCAATGAAAGCCCCTATCGCAAAACCTATTACCCCACCGGCAATACTTTTGGATAAAAAGAAACCTAAAATAGCTAATCCTATTGAAAACAAAATTCTAAAATTTAAAATAATAAAAATGATGCCCTTATAAAATGGGCATCATTCTAAAAATCAATATTACTCCCTCCTTGAGGAGGGATAAAGGGAGGTGACAGAGTTAAATTTATCACCCTCCTTTCTCCTACCTCAAGGGAGGAAAGAACTTTATACTAATTCGATTGAACGTTCGATAAACTTATTCAACTCCTCCCCTTTCAATAATCCTTGTGAAAGTAAAGCTAAATCAGAAAGTTGTTTTGCTTTATCTGCACGAACAACATCATCTGCTTTTAATAACTCTTCCACTTTCGGGTGATTGCTGTTAACAACCAACTGATACGTTTCAGGGAAAGCTCCAAAGAAACCACCTCCACCAGTGCGTTGTTGTTCCATCATACGACGAATAAACTCTGGTTGTGTAATGATAATTGGCGCTTCAGAAGAACTCATACTTTCAAATTCAACTTTGAATTTTTCCGTGTTTACAGTTCCTTCAAAAACAGGCTTTAATTTTTCTTCATCTTCTTTCGTTAATTTAGAAGGAATTTCATCTGTTTTCTTGATTAATTTATCTAATGTATCAGCATCAACACGAGCAAAATGAACATTTTCATTAGACATTTCCATTTTTTGAATCCAATGTGGAACCAACGGACCATCTAAAATTGCTACATCATACCCTCTATCTTTTGCAGCTTTCACAAATCCAAAATGAGCTTCTGTATCGTGCGTGTATAGAATAACTACTTTATTGTCTTTATCTGTTTGTAAAGGTTTAACCTTCTCTACATATTCTTCAAAAGTATGGTAAGTTGCGTCAGTCGATTTAATCAATGTAAATGATTTCGATTTTTCAGCAAATTTCTCATCAGACAATGTTCCGTATTCGATGAACAATTTTAAATCATCCCATTTTTTCTCGAAATCAGCACGGTCTTTTTTATACATTTCCGCCAATTTATCAGCTACTTTTTTGGTGATATGTGCAGAAATTTTCTTCACATTTCCGTCAGCTTGTAAGTAAGAACGAGAAACGTTTAATGGAATATCTGGTGAATCAATCACCCCGTGTAATAATGTCAAGAATTCAGGAACGATTTCAGCAACACTATCCGTAATAAATACTTGATTCGAGTATAAATTAATTTTATTACGTTGGATTTCTACATTTTCCTTGATTTTAGGGAAATATAAAATACCTGTTAAGTTAAATGGATAATCTACGTTTAAGTGAATGTGGAACAATGGCTCTTCAAAAGTCATTGGGTATAATTCACGGTAGAAATTCTTATAATCTTCGTCTTTTAAATCAATTGGAGCCTTTGTCCAAGCTGGAGTAGTATTGTTAACTTGATTTGCAACATCAACAGGAACTCTTTTAACATTTCCATTATCGTCTTTTTCTCCTTCTGGAGAATCAATGTATTCTGTTTTTGTTCCAAAAACTACTGGAATTGGTAAGAATTTACAATATTTATCTAAAATTCCTTGAATACGTGCTTTTTCTAAAAACTCAGCAGACTCTTCAGTGATAAATAATACAATGTCAGTTCCTCTATCTGCTTTTTCAATTTCAGTAATTGTATATTCAGTTGTACCATTACTTTCCCATTGAACAGCTTGCGCTCCTTCGTATCTTCCTAATGTGCGGATTTGAACTTTTTCAGCAACCATAAATGCCGAATAGAAACCTAATCCAAAGTGACCGATAATATTTTCAGCTCCTTCTTTTCCTTCGTATTGTTTTACGAATTCTTCAGCACCTGAAAATGCAATCTGATTGATATATTTATCAATCTCTTCTGCAGTCATACCAATACCTCTATCGCTAATCGTCAATGTTTTTGCTTCTTTGTCAAGAATAACATTTACTTCTAACGAACCAAGTTCACCTTTAAACTCCCCTGTTGAACTTAATACTTTTAATTTTTGTGATGCATCTACCGCATTCGAAACCAATTCTCTCAAAAAGATTTCGTGGTCAGAATACAAAAACTTCTTAATGATAGGAAAAATATTTTCCGTAGATACTTGAATTTGTCCTGTTTTCATAGCGTAAACTTTGAATTTAAATGATTACGCTTGCTAATTGACAAGCATTATGCCAATTATAAAATTATGACAAAATGACACACTCTATTTACCAAATGATTTATATCTTTAAAAAAACTAAATAATGCATCCTCTATCCATTGATAAATTAAGCTACTGGGAAAAGAAAACCTATTTCTCTATCACCGATTTTATTGTAATCGGAGCTGGAATTGTTGGATATTCTACAGCTTTGTATCTAAGAGAAAGACATCCCGATGCGTCTATTTTAATACTCGAACGTGGTTATTTACCTTCAGGTGCAAGTTCTAAAAATGCTGGATTTGCTTGTTTTGGTAGCCCTACAGAATTATATGACGATCTTCAACACATCCCTGAAAATCAAGTTTGGGACACGTTGGAAATGCGTTGGAATGGTTTACAACGTTTGTTTTCTATTATTCCAAAAGAAAAGTTCGATTTTCAACAAAATGGTTCGTGGGATTTGATACATTCAAACACATCACAAAACGAGTTGCTAAAGGATGACTTTATCGCTTATTTAAATGACAACGCTGAAAAAATTACAGGTGCTAAAAACATTTATTCGGAAGATAAAAACGTTTCAAACACCTTTGGTTTTAACCATATTTCTACTTCATACTTCAATCGTTTAGAAGGACAAATTGACACATCGCAGCTAAATAAAGCTTTTTATCAAAAAACGATTGCTCAAAATATCAATTGTTTATTTGGTGTGAATGTGAATCATTTTCAAGAAGATTCCAACAACATTTTACTTGACACAAACATAGGGGAAATAAAAGGGGCGCACTTATTTATTTGCACAAACGGATTAGCATCAGAATTTTTTCCTGAAAAAGTAAAACCTGCTCGTGCACAAGTATTGATTACAGAACCAATCCCCAATCTTGCATTAAAAGGAACTTTTCATTACCAAAAAGGATATTATTACTTTAGAAATATAGACAATCGTATCTTACTTGGTGGTGGACGAAATTTAGATTTTAACGGAGAAACAACCACTGAATTTGGATTAACAGAACATATCCAAGCCTCTTTGGAAGAATTATTATACAATACCATTACACCAAGTTACAAACCAAAAATTGAACATCGCTGGTCTGGAATTATGGGAGTTGGTGATGAGAAAAAACCAATCATCGAAAAAATTTCCAATCGAATTGCCATAGGGGTTCGTATGGGCGGAATGGGAGTTGCCATTGGTTCTCAAGTTGGCAAACAATTAAGTGAATTATTTTAAAAACAAATAAAATGCAAAAAAGTATATTCTTTTTATTTTCAATTGTATCTATTTTAAATTCAAATTTAAAAGCTCAATTAAATACAACGTGTTACATAAAAGACCAACTATCAACTCCAAGAGAGCACAACGTGGATTTTCAAAAAATGCGCTTGGAAGTTTCTTTCGAACCTAAACAAGGTTTGGTAAAAGGAAAGGTCACTCATTTCTTCACTCCTTTAAGAGACGCTGTAGATTCTATCTTTTTGGACGGAACAGATATTCGTGTGAGTCAGGCTACACTAAACGGAGCAGATGTTAAATTCAAAACCATCGAACAAGGAATTGTTATTTACCCAAACAAAAAACTTACTTGGGATGAAAAGGATAGCTTAACAATCACTTATGAAGCAAATCCAAAAAAAGGGATTTATTTTATCGGATGGAATGACCCGAAAAATCTTTCCCGTAAACAAATTTGGACACAAGGTCAACAATACGATAACCGTCATTGGTTTCCTGCTCACGACTTAGCAAATGACAAATTAATTACCGAAGTTATTGTAACTTTTGACAGTGAATACAAAGTATTATCCAACGGCGATAAAATTCGTGAAACAAAAAACAGTGACAATACAACCACGTGGCAATACCGAATCACAAATCCACACGCGTCTTATTTATTAATGTTAGGTATCGGTAAATACGAAATTGAAGAACAAATATCGAGCTCTGGAATTCCTATGCATTTATATTATTACCCTGAAAATAAAGAACGCGTAGAACCAACCTATCGATATAGTAAAAAGATTTTTGATTTCTTGGAAAAGGAAATTGGATTCCCTTACCCTTGGAAATCATATGCTCAAATACCTGTGCAAGATTTTATGCATGGCGCTATGGAAAATACAACAGCTACCGTTTTTGGAGATTTTTTCCATGTGGATCACCGCAGTTATAACGACGGATATTATGTTGCTGTAAATGCTCACGAACTTGCTCACCAATGGTTTGGAGATTTAGTTACAGGAAGAACTACCACGCATCATTGGTTACAAGAAAGTTTTGCAACACATTATAATATCGTTTGTGAAAGAGAATGTTTTGGCCAAAATCATTTCGACTGGGCGAGAAGAAAAGCAGCAGATGCAGCAATTGCTACCACCGACAAAAAACCATTAGCAAGTTCTGATGCAGCGACAACAATTCACTACCAAAAAGGCTCTCAAGTTTTGGAAATGCTTAAATACGTTATTGGTAGAGAAGCTTATAATCGTGGAATTCGTCGTTACTTAAAGGACCATGCTTATAAAAATGTAGATTCAGAAGATTTATTAAATGCCTTCCAAGATGAATTAGGAATGTCGTTGGATTGGTTTTGGGAAGAATGGATTTACCGTGGTGGTGAACCAACTTACAAAATAGAATACAAAGAACTTAAATCCCAAGACAACAAACGATTTACTGAATTTTTAGTGCAACAAGTTCACCAAACCAATTACGTTAATGGATTATTTAAAATGCCCATTGATTTCGAAGTGCATTACAAAGATGGTTCCTTTGACAAAACCACTGCTTGGATAGAAAACCAAACTCATAGAGTTGTAGTTCAGAATAATAGTAACAAAACCATTGATTATGTTCTTTTTGACCCAAATAGCAATGTAATAAAAACAGTTCAATTCACTAAATCACTTGAAGTATTAAAAAGTCAAGCATTAAAAGCAAAAAACATGATTGACCGTTACGATGCAGTTGTTGCTTTACGAGAAATCTCATTTCAAAACAAAATTGATTTATTTGAAAAAATCATACAATCGAATGAATACCACGCTGTAAAATCTGAAATCATTAAACAAATCATTGAAAATACAGATGAAAGGTCTTTAGCATTAATCAAAGCAGGATTAACAAGTGGAGAAATCCGATTACGTAAAGAAGTGATTGTTTCAACAAAAACAATTCACCCATCATTAGAACCGGTTTATAAAAATCTTTTAACTGATTCTTCTTACTATCAAATTGGTAATGTTCTTGAGAAATTATATCAGAATTTCCCAGCAAATGCCCCTAACTATTTAGAAATTACGAAAGATATTTATGGAACAAATGGTAAACACGTTCGTTTTCAATGGTTACGAACGGCATACAACCATACTGGTAAAAAAGAATACATTGATGAATTAGTTGATTATGCTTCTATTTCTTATGAATTCATGACGCGTATTAATGCTATCAATTACCTTCGAAAATTAAATTATTTCGATGAAATATTATTAAATAACCTCATCGATGCGGCTCAAAAAGGAAATACAAGACTAGCTACACCGGCTAAAGAAGCAATTACATACTATTACGCTCAAGATAAAAACAAAGAATTAATCAAAGCTACCATTGAAAAACTAAACGTAGATAAACTTTCGAAAGAGAGTTTAAAAAAATTATTGAACTAATCTCCCCATTTGCAACTCCTTCAAAAGAGAGATGATAGATATCCTAAAACAAAAAACGGCTACCAAATTGATAGCCGTTTTTCAATATAACTAATTATACTTAATACAACTCCGCTTGTAACTCAGCAATACGAGCATCCGCTAAATAATCATCGTAAGGCATCATTTTATCAATAAATCCTGAAGGAGTAATTTCGATAATTCTATTTGCTACCGTATTCACCAACTCGTGGTCATGCGATGTAAAGATGATATTTCCTGAGAAATCACGCATACCGTTATTCAATGCTGTAATCGACTCTAAATCCAAGTGGTTGGTTGGTTCATCCATCATCAATAAGTTTGCTTTCGCTAACATCATTTTTGATAACATACAACGTACTTTTTCACCTCCTGATAATACTTTCGCTGATTTCAACGCTTCTTCTCCTGAGAATAACATTCTACCTAAGAAACCACGAATACTAACTTCTTCTTTCTCTTCATCTGTTTGAGCATATTGACGTAGCCAATCCATTAACGATTGATCATATTCAAAATACTCACTATTATCATTTGGTAAATAAGCGGTTGTAATTGTTGTTCCAAAAGTGAAATCTCCTGAATCTGCAGTAGAACGACCATTCAAAATTTCAAATAAAGCAGTAATAGCAACTGAATTTTTAGAAATGATAGCTACTTTATCTCCTTTATTCAATGTGAAACTCAAATCTTTGAATAAATATTGACCTTCAAATGTTTTAGATAAACCTGAAACTGAGATAATTTGATTTCCAGCATCACGTTCTGATGTAAAGTTAATTCCAGGATATTTTCTTGAAGATGGTTGAATTTCATCTAAATCTAATTTATCCAACATCTTACGTCTACTTGTTGCTTGCTTCGATTTAGAAGCATTTGCAGAGAAACGAGAAATGAAATCTTGTAATTCTTTTTTCTTGTCTTCTGCTTTTTTGTTTTTATCACTACGTTGACGAGCAGCTAATTGTGAAGATTGATACCAGAAAGTATAGTTTCCTGTAAATAAATTAATCTTACTGAAATCAATATCACAAATATGAGTACAAACAGTATCTAAAAAGTGACGGTCGTGAGATACAACAATCACAGTGTTTTTAAAATCTAATAGAAAATCCTCTAACCAAGAAATTGTTTTTAAATCCAAGTCATTCGTAGGCTCATCCAGTACTAATACATCTGGATTACCAAATAAAGCTTGTGCTAATAATACACGCACTTTAATTTCACTTGGCAAATCACCCATAATTACATCATGCTTTGATTCATCAATACCCAAGTTACTTAATAAACTCGCAGCATCTGTTTCAGCATTCCATCCTTCTAAATCAGCAAACTCCCCTTCTAACTCTGATGCACGCATCCCATCTTCCTCTGTAAAATCTGCTTTTGCATATAAAGCGTCTTTTTCGTTCATAATTTCGAACAAACGCTTATGTCCCATAATCACTGTTTGTAAAGCTGGAAAAGCATCAAAAGCAAAGTGGTTCTGACTCAAAACTGCCATACGTTTTCCTGGTTCCAATTCTACACGACCACTTGTTGGATCTTGTTCACCAGTTAATATCTTTAAAAAAGTAGATTTACCCGCTCCATTTGCTCCGATAACACCGTAGCAGTTACCGTTTACAAATTTCAAGTTTACATCATCAAACAAAGTACGTTTCCCAAATTGAAGGGATAAATTATTTACAGAAATCATAGATTATGAAAAATTTTATGTAAAGATAGTGAATACAAAGGAGTTTTTAAGATTAGATTATTATCGTTAAAATAGATGTTTTCTAATTCATATTTTTCAACTGTCTGGCATATAAAAAAATCCAAACCGCAGAAAATAAAGCGCCAATTATCAACTCGTTTTGAGCTGCTAATTTAATAGGAACAACAAAATAGATGAATGTAAAAGAAAGAATACTATAAATAATATAAAAATGAAACCCAAGTCTATTTTTACGAAGCATCAACAACACTCCAATCAAGCCTGTAAACAACGTGATTAAATTCAATGTTCCATGCAGGTAAAACTTTGTATTAATAATAGTCATTCTATCGTATGCAATTTTCTTTGCTAATTCAAATTCTTCAGAATTTCCAAAAACAGATAATGCAGAATTCATAGTCAAAAAAGACTTCTCTAATTCCTTAACCGTCAAAGGTCCATTCAAAAAGTTAATGATTCCTGTAAATAAGGTCAAGCCGATAGAAATCAAACTTAAAATGCACAAAATCTTTAAAACATCTCTCTTTTTAGGAGTTTCTTCAACAACATCAACATGTTGAATTTCTTCTTGATTTATTTCTTCCATAGCTCTTTTACAAATTTTTTGCTATCCTGAATTAACGGATGTAAATATTGGTCTTCCTGTACAAAAGGAACTTCTTTTCTGAATTGTTCAAATAAACCATGAACTGATTCACTCGATTTCAATGGTTTTCTAAATTCGTATGCTTGAGCCGCATTCAACAACTCAATTCCTTGAATGGTAAAGCAATTTTCAATCACACGATATAATTTTGTTGCTGCATTTGCCCCCATACTTACGTGATCTTCTTGTCCATTTGATGAATCAACAGTATCACAACTTGCAGGGAAACAAAGTTGTTTATTCTGACTTACAATCGATGCACATGTATATTGTGGTATCATAAATCCTGAATTCAACCCTGGATTTGCGACTAAAAACGCTGGCAAACCTCTTGTTCCTGAAATCAGTTTATATACTCTTCTTTCAGAAATACTTCCCATTTCAGCCATAGCCAATGCTAAAAAATCCATGGATATTGCTAACGGTTGTCCATGGAAATTTCCTGCAGACACAACTAACTCTTCATCAGGAAAAATAGTAGGATTATCAGTTACTGCATTTATTTCGTTTTCAACTACTCGTGCACAATGCTCAATTGCATCACAACTTGCTCCATGCACTTGTGGAATACATCTAAAGGAATAAGGGTCTTGCACATGTTCTTTTGGTTGAGCAACTAATTCACTATCAACCAAAAGCTCTCTCATTATTGCAGCAGTTTTTATTTGTCCCTCTTGTTTACGAATCTCGTTTACAGAAACTCCAAAAGGTTCAATTCTTCCATCATATCCTTCCAATGATAAAGCAGCAACATGATTGAATTGCTTCCATAATTTACGAGATGCTGCTACAGCATACGTTGCATAACTACTCATAAATTGCGTTCCGTTTAACAAAGCTAATCCTTCTTTTGACATTAACTCAACAGGTGCAACCCCAAATCGTTTTTCAATTTCAGATGCATCTTGTTTTTGTCCATCTATTACCACTTCTCCTTGTCCAAAAATCGGCATCGATAAATGTGCTAATGGCGCTAAATCTCCCGATGCACCCAAACTTCCTTGTTGGTAAACAACTGGTAAAATATTATTATTGAAGAAAAAGACCAAACGTTCAACTGTTGCTAATTGCACACCTGAATGACCGTGAGATAATCCCAATACTTTCAATAACAACATACGTTTCACCAAATGACTAGGAACTTCTTCACCTGCTCCACAGGCATGAGACAACACTAAATTCTTTTGTAATAAAGCCAAATCTTCATTTGGAATTACGGTGTTACATAAAGAACCAAATCCTGTGTTAATACCATAAATCACGCGATTTTCTTTAGCTACAACCTCATCTAAATACGCACGACATTTATTAATTTTTGACTTTGCATTTTCAGATAACTCTATCTGATGTCCTTCATTCAAAATTTCCTCTAGTTGATCCAAGGAAATCCACTCGTTGTTTATAATGTATTTTTTCATAATCTTTTTTTACTTCTTACCCCTAATGAGAGGATTTCATTCTTCCCCCTTTGAAGGGGGACAAAGGGGGATGACTAATTTAATCTGTCACTTC
>CANHVK010000072.1 GCA_947464135.1 Flavobacteriia bacterium
AAACCATATTCTAAAGTAAATATTGCTTCAACTTTTCCGTCAAAGTTTTCAATATTTTTGATTTTATTTTTCAATATTTTTGTTTCTACACTTACTTTTAAAGCATTTGTTTTTTTGTTGTTAATTATTATATCAGGGTGATTCGTAATTGTATTAGTATGTCTAAATGTTCCAAAAAATGGGATTCCCATATATGTATAGTATTTTGATAGTTCGTTTTTTGTACAAGGTAAAAATCTATTTGAATCTAGAAAAAAGTTTTTATGTTTTAGAGGCAAACTTGAATTAGCATAATTATTAGATTTTATAATGGAATCAGAAAGAAAAGTTAAAATTATTTGTGGATGCCATGCGTAGAAGAGAATTTCATATTGATTGGTTCTTGGTGGATGTATGTAAAACATTTCCTTGTAAAAATATCCGCCAATTGTTTCTTTTTTATTGAGTTTGAATTTGTGATGTTTAGAATAGTATTTTTTTTGTTTTTGATTGTTGTATTCGAAAGGAGAGGTGTATTGATTGTATTTTGAGGTGTCGGTATTATAAATATAGCAAATAGCGTCTTGTAACTTTCGTTGAGCAAACCATTTCTTACCTAATGATTTAACTGTGATTTTTTCATTTGATATTGTGTCACCATTATTGCTTATATAGATTGCATTGTAAGTGAAATCTTTTTTTGTGAAAAAAGATGAATTTTGACAGAAATAATAATTATAAAAATTTGAAATTGTAATAATTAAAATGATAATGTTTTTCATAATAAAAGTGTTAATTGATGAGATTTAATCTCACGAAATCTTACTCCAATTAGGTTTCTTTTTCATGATGGAGATTAGCACTTCTTTGATTTGTTGGTGTTCGGGTTTTGCAAGATTAGGGTCATCGTTTAAGATTTCTCTGGCTGTATCTCTTGCTTGAACCACAAGGTGATTGTCTTTTGCTAAATCGGCAATTTTTAAGTCTAACATTCCTGATTGTTGCGTGCCTAAAATGTCTCCCGGACCTCGGAGTTCAAGGTCAACTTCAGCGATTTCAAAACCGTCTTGTGTTCGAACCATTGTTTCGAGGCGTTTTTTACTTTCTTTTGATATTTTGTTTCCTGACATTAAAATACAGTAAGACTTTTCTGAACCCCGACCAACTCTTCCGCGCAATTGGTGTAATTGCGATAAACCAAAACGCTCCGCACTTTCAATAATCATTATCGATGCATTAGGTACGTTTACCCCAACTTCAATTACGGTTGTTGCTACCATTATTTGCGTTTTACCTTCTACGAACAGTTTCATTTCAAAATCTTTGTCTTCCGGTTTCATTTTTCCATGAACCATACTTACTTGATAGGTTGGTCTAGGAAAATAACGCGTGATGGCTTCGTATCCTTCCATTAAGTTGTTGTAATCTAATGTTTCAGATTCCTGAATTAAAGGATATACGATATATACTTGTCTTCCTTTTTCGATTTCTTTACGAATAAAACCGAAAATTTTTAGTCTGCTTTCTTCAAAATAATGTGCAGTTGTGATAGGCTGTCTTCCAGGTGGAAGTTCATCAATTACAGACACGTCCAAATCTCCATAAACCGTCATTGCTAACGTTCTTGGAATTGGTGTTGCCGTCATTACAAGTATGTGTGGTGGTTGCACATTTTTACGCCAAAGTTTTGCTCGTTGTGCAACTCCAAAACGGTGCTGTTCATCAATGACAACTACACCCAAATTTTTAAATTTAACTTTGTCTTCAATTAAAGCGTGTGTACCAACTAAAATGTGAATTTCACCATTTTCTAACTCTTGATGTAATACCTTACGAACAGATTGTTTGACATTACCTGAAAGTTTTTCAACCTTGATAGGTAAGTTTTTTGTGAACTCTTTGATTGTTTCAAGGTGCTGTTGTGCTAAAATTTCTGTTGGAGCCATAATTGCTGCTTGGTAGCCATTGCCAACAGCCATCAACATCGTTAGTAATGCAACGAGTGTTTTTCCACTTCCTACATCACCCTGAACCAAACGATTCATGTGATGTCCACTTTTAAAGTCACTTCGAATTTCCTTAACCACACGTTTTTGTGCATTCGTAAGCGGAAAGGGTAGGTGATTTTCGTAAAAATCCATAAACACTGAACCCACTTCGGGAAAAATAATTCCTTTTGTTTTTTGTAAGGAAATGTGTTTACGAATTAATAATTCGAGTTGTAAAAAGAATAATTCTTCAAATTTTAGGCGTTGTTTCGCTCTTTCGGCAAATTCTAAATTTTGAGGATAATGTATTTGTTTAAATGCGGTTTCGCGTGGTATAAATTGAAATTTACTCAAAATAGAATGAGGTAAAATTTCTCTAATATGATTATTTAATTGTTGCGCCAAAGCACTTGTAAGTTTTTCAATTCCTTTCGAATGAAGCCCTTTGGAGTTAAGTTTTTCCGTAGAAGAATACACTGCTTTCAATCCTTTGTTCGGGTCGGCTTGGTCTATAGGAATAATGTCTGGATGAGGTATGCTAAATGAATTACCAAAAAACTTGGCTTTTCCATATACTTGATATTCTCTGTGTAATTGTAAACTCGGTTTAATCCATTTGATTCCTTGAAACCAAGTAAGTTCGATAATTCCTGTGTGGTCTTGAAATTTAACAGTTAATCGTTTTTGTTTTCCCTTTTGATTATCATCGATTCCTACTATTCTTCCTTTAAGTTGAGTATGTCCTTCAATATAAGGTAATTCTGAAATAGTATTATAAAATGATTTATCGATGTATCTGAAAGGAAAATGATTTAATAGATGCTCAAACGTATGAATATTTAACTCTTTTCTAAGTAATTCTGCTCGTTGCGGTCCAACGCCTTTCAAAAATTCGATAGGAGTACTTAAAAAATCATTCATTTGAATTGCTTACTATCTCAAACATTTAAAATAATCAAAGGGTTCTAGACATTGATTACATTGGTAATGTGCTTTACAAGCTGTGCTACCAAATTGACTAATCATTTTCGTATCTTGACTATTACATTTTGGACAAGGGACTACCGTTGGTTTTGCAAATAAAACGCTTTTGTCTACTTCGTTTTCTGGTGGAGCAATGCCGTATTCTCTCAATTTTTTCTTGCCATTTTCAGACATCCAGTCGGTTGTCCAAGCTGGAGATAATGTGCTTTTAACTTCAGTTTTGATAATGGGAGAGAGGGTGGTTAAAATTTCCTGTTCAATTGTATGCATTGCAGGACACCCGCTGTAGGTTGGAGTAATTGTTACTGTGCAAAGTTCTTTGTCAATTTCTACATTTCGAACAATCCCAAGGTCTACGATACTTAAAACAGGAATTTCTGGATCAGAAACCTTCTCCAGAGATTCCCATATATTTTTTGTAGTTACCATGTTGAATTTGGAAATGCTCTTTGCATGTATTGCATTTCAGCAAGAAGATAACCAAGGTGTTCAGTATGTATTCCTTTTCTTCCACCAGTTTGTGAAAAAGGAGAATTTGGTATTGTTAATGTTGCTTCTGTAAGAATTGAATGAACATATTCTAACCATGTTGATTTTAAAGCTGAAACAGAAATACCTAATTCTAAATCAAGAATTTCAGTATATGCCTGATTATCTTCAAACAATTCATTTGTATATTTCCAAAGAAAATCAATAGCAGTTTGAATACGATTGTGTGATTCTTCCGTACCATCTCCTAAACGGATGATCCATTCAGATGAATGTTTTAAATGGTATTTTGTCTCTTTCAACGATTTTTCAGCAATAGCAGAAAGTTGTTCGTCTTTAGAATCAATTAATTTTTCGAAAAATAATTTTCTGAAAGCATCAAAATAGAATTGTCTTGCAAGAGTATAGGCAAAATCTCTGTTAGGTTGCTCAACTAAAAGTGCATTTTTAAAATCATTGTCAACTCTCAAAAAAGCAAGTTGGTCAGGAGTGATTTTATTTTCACTTAACGTTGCAGCATATTCATATAGGTTATTCGCTTGTCCAATAAAATCCAAGGCAATATTTGTAAGTGCGATATCTTCTTCTAAAATTGGACCGTGACCACACCATTCAGATAAACGCTGTCCTAGAATCAAACTATCATCAGCAATTTCTAAAATGTAGTTATATAATTGGTTTTTTGTATTCATTTTTGAATCAATTACATGTGAGAAATTCCATCAGGAACATCATAAAAAGTTGGATGGCGGTAAATTTTGTCTTCAGCAGGCTCGAAAAACGCATCAGAATCTTTAGGATCAGATGCAGCAATCAATTTTGATTCTACGACCCAAATACTTACCCCTTCTAATCTTCTTGTATACACATCTCGTGCATTTTCAATTGCCATTTCAGAATCAGCAGCTCTTAAACTACCGACATGTTTGTGGCTTAATCCTTGTTTACTTCTAATAAAAACTTCCCACAAAGGCCATTCTTTTGTACTCATAATATGTTAGATTTAAAGATTTAAAGATGAAAGACAAAAGACTTTTTCATTTTCTAAATCTTTAGGTTATTTAAATTTGTAAAATTCTTTTTTCTAAATTTCTTTAATCTTAATGTCTATTTTATTTTTTCTTTTTTCAGCAAAAGCCAACGCCGCTTCTCTTACCCACATTCCATTTTCTTTTGCTTTTTTTCTTGCTTCAATACGCTCGAAATTACAAGGTCCATTGCCTTGAACTACTTGATTGAATTCATCCCAATTTATAACTCCGAAATCATAATGACCACGTTCTTCATTCCATTTTAGATCTTTATCAGGAACAGTTAATCCAATCATTTCTGCTTGAGGAACAGTTACGTCAACAAATTGCTGTCTCAAGTCATCATTACTTACGCGTTTGATTTTCCACTTCATGGATTGTTCAGAATGCGTTGAATCTTTATCACTTGGACCAAACATCATCAATGCTGGCCACCACCATCTATTTAAGGATTCTTGCGCCATTGCTTTTTGTTCTGGAGTACCATTTGCAAGTGTTGAGATTATTTCGAAACCTTGTCTTTGGTGGAATGATTCTTCTTTACAAACTCTCACCATAGCACGAGCATAAGGACCATATGAACAACGACACAGCGGAACTTGATTCATAATTGCAGCGCCATCTACTAACCAACCAATACTTCCCATATCCGCCCAAGTTAACGTTGGGTAATTAAAAATGGAAGAGTATTTTGCTTTACCAGAATGTAAGTCGTCAATACTTTGTTCTCTGTCCATCCCAAGTGTTTCAGCTGCGCTATATAAGTATAAACCATGACCTGCTTCATCTTGAACTTTAGCTAGTAATACAGCTTTTCTTTTCAAACTAGGAGCTCTTGTAATCCAATTCCCTTCAGGTAACATCCCTACAATTTCTGAATGTGCGTGCTGTGAAATTTGTCGAATTAATGTTTTGCGATATGCTTCAGGCATCCAATCATTTGGCTCAATTTTGATATCAGCATCTATTTTTGCTTGAAATCTTTTTTCTAATTCATCTATGCTCAACTTTTCCATAATACTGCATTTTAGGATGGTACATAAATATGTTTTACAAATCTAACGATTTTATTTCTATCAGTAATTTACAAAAAATAACTGACCATTTATACTTTTAATTTTTATTGATGCTTAAACAATACTTTTTGTAACTTTGTTCCTTATTTTCGAATAAATATTTTTATTTATCTGACACTAAATGAAACCAAATTTTTACACGCTTGAAGTTCTTGATGTTAGAAACGAAACTGCTGATTCTGTTTCGATTTCACTAAATATACCACAAGAACTTAAGCCAGCATTCAAGTACCAATCTGGTCAATATATTACATTTAAAACAAGTATTGATAACGAAGAAATAAGGAGATCTTACTCTTTATGTTCTTCTCCAATTGAAAATGAGTGGAGGGTTGCAGTTAAAAAAATAGAAAATGGTAAGTTTTCTACATTTGCTAATGATGTTTTGAAAGCAGGAGATGCTGTTGAAGTGATGTCTCCAATGGGTAATTTTCTTCTTCCGCAAGAAATTGAAAATAAATCGTTTGTATTTTATGCTTCGGGTTCTGGTATAACTCCTGTTTTTTCAATGATAAAATCGATTCTTTCTGGAAGTCAAACTGCACAAGCAACTTTGGTTTATGGAAATAAAGGATTTAACTCAATTATTTTTCGTGAAGAATTAGAAGCATTGAAAAATGTATATATGGATAGATTCAGAGTAATCCATGTATTATCTAGAGAAAGTCTTGGGAATAAATTACAATCGGGTAGGATAGATAAAGAAAAAGCGATAGCGATAATAAAGTCATTAGTTCCAATTTATGAAACTGATGGGGTATTTATTTGCGGACCAGAATCAATGATTTTAGGTGTAAAAGAAGCTTATATTGAAAACAATTTTGATACAAAAAAAGTACATTTTGAACTGTTTGGAACAGTAACAAAAGTTGTTGAGCAACAAACTAACGATGAAATCATCACTGCACGGGTAAAAGTGATTTTAGATGGTGAAGAATTAGATATAAATTTAGCATCTAACGAAAAAAATATTTTAGATGCTGCACTAGATGCTGGAGCTGATCTTCCTTTTGCATGTAAAGGAGGTGTTTGTTGTACTTGTAAAGCAAAAGTGTTGGAAGGTACCGCAAAAATGACAGTAAATTATGCATTGGAACCAGATGAGGTTGAAGCAGGATATATATTAACATGTCAGGCGCATCCAACTTCAGAAAAATTAGTAGTTTCATTTGACGATTAAATAAAAAGTATGGGAATTTTTTCAAAATTATTCGGATCAAAACAAGATAAAGACGTTCAGCAACACAATGGTTATCATAATTTAACTGTAAGTAGTGTTCAAAAATTAACAGAAGATAGCGTTAAAATTTCTTTTGATATTCCAAATGAAATTAAATCAAATTATGAGTTTATTTCTGGACAATATCTTACTGTAATTAAGTCAATTGATGGGGAAGAATTAAGAAGATCCTATTCGATTTGTAGTGGACCTAATGAACAACTAGCTATTGCAGTTAAGAAAGTTCCTTATGGTAAATTTTCCAATTGGGCTATTACTAATTTGAATCAAGGTGATATTTTACAAGTTTCTGATCCACAAGGTAATTTTAAGTTAGATTCGAATGCTCGTTTTATAGTTTCATTTGTCGCAGGAAGTGGTATTACACCGATTTTATCGATGGTTAAAAAATTAGAAAATGAGATTGCCGATTTTAGATTGTTTTATGGAAATAAAACTTCTAATTCGGTAATGTTTAAATCTGATTTAGAGAAATTAAAAAACACTAAACTTACTTATGCATATTCACAAGAAAAAGTAGAAGGAGAATTACACGGTAGACTAACAAAAGAAAAAATAACTGAAATTATAAAATCTGATCTTAACTTACTTAAAGCAGATGCTTACTACATGTGTGGACCAGAGGAATTAATTTTAAATGCAAAAAGTGTTTTAGAAATGTTTGGTGTAAGTAAAGATAAAATTCATTTTGAATTGTTTACAACGCCAGTATTGATGAAACAAGAAAATACAGAGGCAAAAGAAATTTATCCTGGTAGAACAGCTGTAACCGTTATTTTAGATCAGGAAAAAATAGAATTTGATTACAATGCAAAAGATAAAACGATTCTTGAAGCGTTAAATGAAAAAGGATTTGATCCACCATATTCTTGTAGAGGAGGGGTATGTTGTGCTTGTAGAGCAAAAGTGTTGGAAGGAGATATGTTGATGTTGATGAATTATTCACTTACTGATGAAGAAGTAAAAGATGGATATGTTTTAACGTGTCAATCTCATCCTACTACAGATAAAATAGTGTTGTCCTACGATGCATAAAAATATTTTAATTATTGGTGCAAGTACTGGAATTGGTTTTGAAATGACCAAATTATTTGCTCTGAATAAAGAAAACACTGTTATTGCAATATCTAGAAATTCTGAATCAATTACTGATTTTGAGAATCTTGATAATGTAATTAGTAAAAATATAGATTTAGCTTCTTTAAGTCTGAAAACAGATTTAGAACAATTTTTGAATAGTTTCCCAACTATTGATTATGTTGTTTTTAATGCAGGGAAATTAATTAATAAACCTTTTTTAGAATTAACAGAACAAGAAATTTTAGCTTCATATAACATAAATGTACTTTCTGCTTTTAGTGTTTTTCAAGTTGTTTTACCAAAAATGAAGAATCCGAATTCGCATGTGGTTACAATTAGTTCGATGGGAGCTTTTCAAGGTTCTGTTAAGTTTTCAGGTTTATCTAGTTATTCTTCATCAAAAGCAGCTTTAACGAATTTAACTGAAATGTTGGCAGAAGAATTTAAAGATTCCAATGTAAAGTTCAATTGTTTATGTTTAGGCGCTGCACAGACCAAAATGCTTGAGCAAGCCTTCCCTGGTTATCAAGCGCCTGTTTCTGCTGAAAAAATGGCTGAATATATAGTAGATTTTACATTAAAAGCACATCAATGGTTGAATGGTAAAATAATTCCTGTTTCTTTATCTACTCCCTAAACTGACTAAAATAAATAATTATTGCTCTAAAAATTATAATTTTGATACTTTGAGTTTAAAAATAAAACTTATGACTAGAATAATTATCGCTTCTCTATGTATTTTATCTCTTTTTTCTTGTGCTAAATCAAAACATAAGATTGGCGATATGTATAAAGGAGGTTATATCTTTAAAATAAATATGTGGGGAAAAGGGTTATGTGCTGCACCAAAAGATAAAAAAGGTGGTTTGAAATGGGGATGTTATGAAACTCTAATTGATGGTGCTGATGGTGAAGATGTAGGAGATGGAGAGCAAAATACGAAAGATATCGTAGATATGTGTGAAGACATGTCTGCAGCAAAGTATTGTGATGAATATGAGGTGGATGGTTATGATGATTGGTACTTACCATCAATTATGGAGTTAGAATTAATGTATTCTCAACTTCATGCAAATAGTCTGGGTGATTTTTCATCTGGCAAGTACTGGAGTTCAACTGAAAATTTTTCATTGGGAGCATGGCATTTCAATTTTGGAACTGCTGAAAGAGGAAATAATGAACATAAAGGTACCGCTTTAAGCGTTAGACCAATTAGATCATTTTAGATATGAAAGCTTTATTAATCAAAGAAATTAAAAGTTTTTTGACTTCAATTATTGGGTATGTTTTTATAATTATTTTTTTACTCACTTCTGGATTATTTCATTGGGTTATTTCATACAATACCAATTTATTAGAAGGAATGGAATCTGATTTAATACCTTTTTTTAATTTGTCTCCAACCATTTTTTTAATTTTAATTCCAGCTATAACTATGAAGTCAATTGCTGAAGAAAGAAAAAATGGAACGATTGAAGTTTTATTTACCAAACCAATATCTGATTACGAAATTATAATGGCAAAATATTTGTCTTCAGTTGTTTTATTAATTATTGCTTTGATTCCCACTTTAATTTATTATTGGTCAATGTATTCACTAGGCAATCCAATAGGTGTTATCGATGATGGAGCAACAATTACTTCTTATATTGGATTAATTTTACTAGGTGCGACATTTATTTCTATTGGTATTTTTTCTTCATCGTTAACTAGTAGCCAAATTGTTGCTTTTATTCTTGCTATGTTCTTTTGCTGGTTTATTTATGATGGATTAAATCTTTTGGGTTCATTTAATTTGATGGGTGATTTTGATTTGATTGTTCGATATTTGAGCGCTTCCTATCATTACGAATCAATTAAAAAAGGGGTAGTTGATACAAGTGATATTGTTTATTTTCTTTCTGTTATAACAATTTTTGTTTTTTGTTCATTA
>CANHVK010000073.1 GCA_947464135.1 Flavobacteriia bacterium
GTTCCCTAAAATAGAAACCCACAAAGGGGGAGATGTAGAAGTTATTTTTGGTGACCAACTCCAAGATGCTTTGGAGAAGGCGTATAGCGATTATGGCTATGATGAAGTAGCGGTGATTACAAAGTCAAACAAACGAACCAATTTATACAATCAGCAAATTCGTAGTCGCATTTTATACCACGAAGAAGACATCAATGGGGGAGATCGTTTGATGGTGGTGCGAAACAATTATTTTTGGTTGGATGAAAATTCCGAAGCAGGTTTTATTGCCAATGGCGAAATGCTAAAATTAAATCGGATTGTAGCTCGTGAACATTTATATGGATTTGATTTTGTACGTGCGCGTGTCGAATTGATTGATTACCCTTCGATTGGTGATTTTGAAACGATCTTGCTAATAAATACGTTGCATACTGAAACATCTTCTTTACCTCGTGAAAAAATGAAAGAATTGTTTTTTGCGATTGAAGAAGATTATTTGGATGAAAAAAACAAAAGGAAACGTTATGAAATGATTTCCAAAGATCCTTATTTCAATGCTCTTCAAGTAAAATATGCCTATGCGTTTACCTGTCATAAGTCCCAAGGTGGACAATGGCCTGTCATATTTTTAGATCACGATTACCTCATTGATGAAATGGTGGATGCTTCTTTTTTACGTTGGCTATATACCGGTTTCACGCGTGCAAGCGAGAAGTTGTATTTAGTGAATTTTCATAAAGAATTCTTTTTGGGATTGTAATTTATGGGTATGAATGTATCTAACTTCAATTAATTTTATCTCACCTCCCTTTATCCCTCCTCAAGGAGAGAAAGTTAAATTTTCTCTTTAAAATGACGGAATTAATACGATTTACGTCAGTTCATTGATGGAATTAATATGATTTCCGTCAGTTCATTGACGGAAATTGTGATTTTTTTGTATTTTTGATAAAACAAATACATTAAAAAATCGATCTAAATACAAAATCAAAGGATGGATTACATACATAGAACAGTTGAAGAGAAGGTTATTGATTATTTACGACCGAATAAAGCAGTAATTATATTAGGTGCTCGACGCGTTGGTAAGACGAAATTGCTTAAACGCATCATAGATAGAGTCGACGAACCATATGTATTTTTGAATGGTGACGATCAAGAAACTCATTTTTTGTTAGCATTACAAAGTAAAACTAATTACGAGCGATTATTAGGGAACAAACGTTTTTTAATCATCGACGAAGCCCAAGAGATTCCTTCTATTGGTTCAAAATTAAAGTTGATGGTCGATACCATTGATAATTTAAAAATCATTGCAACAGGTTCATCTGCTTTAGATTTGAATGAAAATGTAAGAGAACCTTTGGTAGGAAGAAAAATGACTTTTCATTTATATCCATTTTCTCAAAAAGAGCTGTCTGGCGAAGAAGATTATATTAAAACCTCGCAACAATTATCAAATCGATTGGTATTTGGAACCTATCCTGAGTTGGAGTTTTTGAAGACAAATAATGAAAAAATACAGTATTTAAAAGAGCAAGTAAATTCATACTTATTGAAGGATGTATTAGCCTATGAAGGGATTCAAAAAAGAGAAAAAATAGTTTCTTTACTTCGAATTATCGCGTATCGTATAGGTAGTGAAATATCTGTGGAAAGCATTGGTAATGAGTTGGGAATAAGTAAGAACACCGTTGACAAATACTTGGATTTACTATCTAAGGTTTTTATAATTCATAGGGTAGGAGGGTTTAGTCGCAATTTAGATAATGAGATTACCAAAAAAGCGAAATGGTATTTTTATGATAATGGTATTCGCAATGCGGTTATTTCCAATTTTAATGCTTTGGAACTACGAGAAGACCAAGGGCAGCTATGGGAAAATTACTTGATTTACGAGCGATTAAAAAAACAAGAATATGAGATGGATTATACACTCAATTATTTTTGGAGAACCCATAATCGTCAGGAAATTGATTGGATAGAAGAAAAAGATGGAAAACTAAATGCATATGAATTCAAGTGGGCTTTACAAGGAAAAGGAAAAGTTCCAAGCGCTTGGTCAAAAGGGTATTCCGAAGCAACTTTTAATCTAATTGATAGGATTAATTATATGGATTTTATAATTTAGAAAAAATAAAATATAGTAAAATGAAAATCAAGATTCTAATAGGGTTAATAATTATTTCTGTTATATCAAATAATAGTAAAGCACAAGATTCAATACATAAATTTTCAAATAAATCTATAACAACTGCTGTAGGTTTAGCGTTTATTGATGCAAGGTCACCAGGAGTTGGTTATGTCTATGAAGTAGGTTACCAGCAAGATTATTGGAAAAGTAAATTAAGATTAAATCCTTACATACAAAACGGAGAATATACTTCATTAGGTATAACAGACGTGCGTTCAGCCTATTTTAGAAATACAATTTTTGGCTTGAAAATAGGCTTAGATTTACTGAAATACAAGGCTGTTTCGATAGCAACACAGCTAGGGTATGGTATCAATTATACTCGAGGAATAATTGGTACAGGTGGTGAGTTTGGAATTTCAAAGTCTGAATTATTTGCAGAAATACATCATACCATTACCTTAGGAGCTGGGCTCAGAGTGAACCCTAAAAATCATCGTTTAGCCTATGAAATTCACCTTATGAATTTAGGATATGGTAACAATTATTTTTCAACTGCTCAATTAAGATTTGGTATTGATATCAAACTTTAGAGCTATTGTTAACTCATCAACCATATTTCATAATTCACAACCCCTAAAGTTCTTTCACTTTAAAGCTTGCTTTACCAACAAAAACCTTTGCTTTGTCAACTTCAGCATTCAATCGATCTAAAACAATTTTAGCCGTTTGTTGATCCAAATATTCTCCTGCCAGTATATTCAATTCTTGTCTCATTTTCTTTAATATGAAAGCAGAACGGTATGCACTTAAAACATCATTTTTGGTTAAGTCATATTTTTGCATAGCACTTATAACGTTCGGATTTTTTATATCTAAATTACTTGAAACAGGATCTGTGTAAGAATTTACTTCAAAAGTGATGTTTGTTTTTGTTTTAATGATTAATTCTGTTTTTCGAAGTCGTAAATAAGCTGTATCCATTCTTGATTCCCGACGTGCTTCTGGGGTACTACCAGGATAAGCACTTAATTCTTTTACATTAGGTGCTTTTACTGTTTTAAATCCATTCCAGGTACCAACACCTTGTCCGCGTACCTTCATAACAATGGGTAGTTTCTTGTTTAATATGGATTCAAATAATTGTTTTACAGCAACGCTATCTTCTTTATTTATTAATTGTTTGTCAAGGGTAAATTCATCAGATCCAAAAGCATCTTCCAAGTGGATTTGTAAACGCGCATCATAAGCTGGTTCCGCATCTGTTAAATGAATGTGTAACATTACTTCATCGGCATCTTTTGACATAGAAGAATAAGGAATAGCTAACAATCTGACATCAAAAGAAGTAGTATCTTCACTTTCTTTAAATTGAAACTCTTGTGTTCTCATATCAAAAATGGTGGAATCTTCGAAAGTATATACACCATCTTTAAATGTATATTGAGCCCATCGTGTTCCCATTAATTGATTGAAATAATTCAGTTTCAACTGATATTCAGCCATTATTTTTTCAGCATTTGCTTTTTCAAATTTTAAATCTTTTATACTTTTTACATAGCTTTTATAAGCTTCATTTTCGTGAATTAAACGGTCTTGTACAATACTTCTTTTGTCTTTTTGAGAATCTGTTTTGGGTTTTGCATTTGCAGTTTGACTTGGATCTATTGAGCTGTAAGGATTTTTATTTCTAAGTTCTTTAAGTTCTTTTTTTCCTTTGTTAGACATTTTATTGTTTGTCTTTATGGAAGTAAAACCAAAGTCATTGTATTCAATTTCGAGTCGTTTGATTTCTTTCGCAGCATCTTCTTTTTTCTTTTCGTAATGACCTATCCAATAATCAAATCCACGTTTACCATATATTCTATCATTTAGAGTTTTGATTTTTACATTTTTTAGTTCGTTGATTACACTTAGAAATGTTGCTCCTTCTGAAAAAGAAGAGTCAGGGGATAAAAAGCGTGTTTGTCCTGAACCAAATAGATGATAGGATAATCCATTTTTCTCAATAACAACAGTGGTTTGTTTTTTAGAATTATATCCCCAAACATCAAAATGTAAGTTAGTTATCTTATTGTTTCCTACTAATTTAAAGCGATTTGAAGTAAACCGTTTTGGTTCAATAGCATTATTTCTTTTTTCATCACTTACCATCTCAATTTGATAAGGAAAAAGACCAACAGCTTTGGGTAACCCTCTATTCCATCTGCCATTTTCATCTTTTTCTCGTTCTTCTAAAAGTCCAGTAGTATTACTACCATCACCTGCAGCAACTAATATATTAGCAAACATTTCAGATTCACCACCCAACGCTTTGTAAAATGTATATGTTTTATTTTCAACATATTTGTTTATGGCACGATTGATTGCTTCGAGCGTATTTAATTGATCATTTTGATCCAAAAAGTGATAACCTTCAATCATTGAAAGTCGGTCATCAAAACTCATGCTTGGATCCAATAAGTTATATATTTTTTTGTGGGGTAAAATTTCTTTTTCCTGCTCTCTTGTAGCTCGAGGAGGTAATAATTTCACTAGTATTTTTTCAAATTGTTCAATTTTAGTCGCGTAAATAGCTATTTCATTTTCATCATCCAATCGCTTGGCTAATAGAATTTTATTTAACTCCCATAGAGCCATTTTATTTGCTGCTTCTGCAATTAATCCTTTCGGAGATTTAGCAATTTCTGAAGTACGTATAAAAAGAAGTTCAGGATTATTTATTAAAATGGATTCAATTGAATCATAGTTTGTCTCACCACTTGCAAAAGTGATGTTAGGTCCTTTATACTCTAAATAACGCCCTATATTTTTCTCCAGAATAGGACTTTTTCTAACGATATGAAATAAATATGATTGTTCTTCAGGATTTAGTTTTCCTTTTTCTTGTGAAATAGCTGTGAATAAGGTGAAAATACTTATTAACAAAGGTAAAAATCTCATAAAATCGATGTTTTACACAAAAATAACGATTAAAACTTGAAGTTAGTATTCACTCTTCTCAATCGTCTGACGTCTGCTTGTCTTTAATCTTTCATCTTTTGTCTGAAGAATCTAATCAACTATTTGCTTTCTTAAACTTTCACTTGGAATCTCGCAAAGTTGATTTTTGAAAATTTTCTTACGATTTTTTGCAATAAAATTATAAATACCATTTCGAATGAAAGGTGGAATAAATAACAACAACAAAACTGGTTTTAAGGCCCAATGAATATCAGATAAACAATAAAAAATGGCAGATGATTGTACGTGTAATTTGCTTTTTCTAAAATAAATAACTGTAGAAACCAATTGTTTCAATTGTTTTTTTTGTTGAATTTCAATACCTAAATCCGATTGTAGAGGACAGAAAAATATTTGTTTATGTTTATCTAGTGAATGTATGAATCGTATACTTTTATTACATAAAATACATGCATCGTCAAAAAATAAAATGTATTTATGCATCAAGTTATTCATGTTGGCATCAGTTTTTTCTTTTAATCTGATTCGGAATTAGATTTAAAACAAGGCATTTTTTTGAATCAGAATCTATTTTCCCTTCTTTTTTAATATAAATACCTTTAATAGTTACGTTCTTATTTAAGTTGTTTGAAGCTAATTTATTTGTGAATGCATGCTCCATATTTAGTATGTGCTCTTCATTTTCAGTTTTTAGAACATAACATTCTTTTTCTGTAATACAATATTGTTGTGCAAATCTTTCTTTTGGAAGTTTAAGAATTTTCCCATCTAAGTTTAATGTATCAGAATTTGATTGTTGACAATAAGAAAAAATCGAAATCAAACAAACTGACAAAGTGGATATAATTGCTTTCATAACTATCTTTTTTTCTTTTTTCCTTTATTTTTCATCTGTTCGCGCTTCCACTTACTACCCAAGTTTTTCTTCTTGTTTTTATCTTTTTTCTCGTGGAAAGCACCTTGTGAATTCTTTAACGTTGCTTTTGGTAAATAGTTTACTCCCGGAACTTCTGGTTTTTCAAATTCAAGTAGAGTAGGCGTGATTTCAACTTCTTCAGGAATGATTGTTTCTGCAATTGTTGAATTTAGTGTAGATTCAATTTTAGCATATAAATCAACATCCAAATCTGAAACAAAAGAAATTGCAATTCCGTCTTTATCTGCACGACCTGTTCTACCTATTCGGTGAATGTAATTTGTTGGGTCTTCTGGGATATCAAAATTAATCACGTGTGAAACATCACTGATATCCAAACCGCGTGAAACTAGGTCCGTAGCGATTAAGATACGATGTTTATTTTCCTGAAAGTTTTTTAACGAGTTAAAACGATAATTCTGTGATTTGTTTGAGTGAATTACACCAATTTCTTCTGGAAAATTTTCTGTGATATTATCAAAAAGTAAATCGGCAACTTTTCTACTTTTAGTAAAAACCAATACTTTATTCATCGTTTCGTCTTTTTCAAACAAATGCTTGATTAGATTTACTTTAGATAAAAAGTTCGGTATTTTAAAGGCGCTTTGTCTTATTTTTTCAACTGGAGTTCCTGGTGCAGCTGCTTCTACGCGTTCTGGTGTATTGAAATAATCATCGATAATGCTTTCTACTTCTTCATCTAGAGTAGCTGAAAACAATAAGTTTTGACGTTTTTCAGGAATTACTTCTAAAATGTTTTTCAATTGAACCCTGAAACCTAAATTCAACATCTCATCCATTTCATCGATGATAAGTTTTTGAACAGTTTTTGTTTTTAAAGTTCCGTTAAGTATTACATCATAAAATCTACCCGGAGTGGCTACTAAAATATCGACTCCAGACATAATCTGGTCTATTTGCGTATTGATATTTGCACCACCATAAATCCCTAATGTACGAATTGTTAGGTAAGTGGTCAGTTTTTCTATTTCTTCGACAACCTGTAAGACCAATTCACGCGTAGGAACCAATATCACAACTCGCGGATCGTTTTGATTCGAATACTTTAACATATTCAAAATAGGCAATAAAAACGCTAATGTTTTACCTGTTCCTGTCTGTGCAATACCCACTACATCGCGACCAGACATAATCACAGAAAATGATTTTGATTGTATTGTTGTAGGAGTAGTTAACCCTTGTTCGTCTAATGCTTTAAGTAATTGTTTGCTTAGATTTAGGTCGTGAAATGACATCATAACTCAAAAAATTGAGTCATAAAGATACGTTAACATTTTCTTTTAAAAGCATTAAAAATTCTTTTTGAATACCAACACCTTTATCTTTTGCATACCACAGATGTAATTCTTTGCTAAATTCTTCTTTCGGAATAGTGTCTTTATTTTTTTTCCAATGTTCAGCAATTGCTTGAGCTTTTTCTGGTCGAGCTCCCCAGGTTCCTATTTCTTTCAACGATTCTGATTCAAAACGCACCAATTTAGGCACTGCTTCAGCTCCATTGGTAAGGTAGTTTTGCATTTCTTCTTTGTAATCGCTTTTTATAATGATGCGTAGGTCAATTTTTCCTTCAGATGCTTCTGCTATTTTAGCTATTACAGGAATTATTTGTGCACAATCTCCACACCAAGCTTCCGAGAAAACTACCCAAGTTTCATTGTGGTCTAAATTGGAGAGAGTCTTTTCTAATTCATCAGTAACAGATATTTGTTTTTCATTGCGATTCATTCGTTGTTCATTCAATTGAGTATAATGAATGAAATCTTCACTTTGATTGTCTCCAGTTGTTTTATTTTCTTGTAATAATTGATGAATCAACCTTCTGTAATGTTGGTAATTCATTCCATTTTCGATAACTGACTTTTCCATTTTCGTTAATTTTTAAATCAAATGTAATTTCTCTTTTTTTAAATGTTTGTTACAAAGATTACAGAATGAATGTTATTTAAACAAAAAAAACGCACTTTTGAAAGTGCATTTTTGGTTGTTTTTTGCACTTTCAAAAGTACATTTTATGATTTTAATCTGAACTATTCCTATTTAGTCGCTTTTAATTTATGATACGAAAAGTAGGATAGCATCAATATCCCTAAAATGATGAATGGAAAAAATGTTTGAAAATTAATTCCATCCACTGCTCCATGACTAATTGCAGCGAAAATAAAATCAAAGGCAAATCCTGCATACGCCCATTCTTTGATTCGAGTTGGAACTTTTGGAATGATTAATGCTAGTACTCCCAATACTTTAAATATTACTAATGCATCACCAAAATATTCAGGATAGCCTAAATGTTTAATTCCTTCCTTCGCTAATTTCGTCTGAGATGTTAATGCCGGCATCACCCCTTCAAAAAGAGCAATCAACCCAGTCGTTGACCAATAAATAATCTTTTGTGTTTTCATAGTTTTTTCTAATGTCTTGCGTCTAATATCTAATGTCTTTTGTCTTGCGTCTTTTGTCTAATGTCTAGTTACTAATCACTAATCACTATTTTAAATACTTCTTCCCTACAGCGATCAATTCTTCTGCTTGATGATACCCCACAGCGGTTCCTACGACTTCACCTTTACTATTGATAAATAAAAGCGTAGGGTAGGCTTGAACATTGTATTTACGAGCTAACTGTGGTCCTTCTCCTTGTTCCATATCGATAGCCATATTGATGAAGTTAGTGTTGAAAAAATCACCTACTTCTTTTCGTGGAAAAACATTTCTTTTTAACATTTTACAAGGTCCACACCAACTCGCATAAGCATCTAAAAAGATGTTTTTCTTTTCTTTTTTAGCCAACTCTAAAGCTTCGTTGAATGAGATGGTGGTAAATTGGATGCCTGATTCGGAATCAGTTTTTAGAGAATGATTTGGTCTGTAAAAACTGATACATAAAATACTAATTACAGTTAGTATGGTAGAAAATAGGATATATTTTTTCATCATGATTTTTTTATAATTCCAAAAATACCAACATTAACGAATAAACACATACAAATAGTATTTTCATAATTGGTTTTTATCAATGTTAAAATAACTTAATTTATAATTTGCTGTATTTCAGTATTTGTTTTTTTTGTTCGATGGCAATGTTAATTGATTTATAAATCTTTATTTATCCCGTTACATAAAACTTATAATTTATTCAAATAATTATAAAACATGGCTAAAAATATTCTTATTAATCGAAGGTAATTTTGAACAAAATCTAAAACTATGGTTAAAAAAATTACTACGTTAATGTTCGCAACAGGTTTAGCAGTTGGGGTAAACGCTCAACTTAAATTTCCTGTAAATATCGACACTTCTTGGTCGGTTAAAACAGTATGGATGCCAAAGTCTCCTCTGAAATACCAAACAATTTTTGTTGGTGGAGTTGATGAAGTGATGACTACAGCTACTACTGTAAAAGTTCCTTTAAAAGGAGAAATTAAATCTCCAGCTGGTAAAGAACTAGCAAAACAATGGCATGATTACATTGCTGTGGTTAAAGACAATGCAAAGCCTTCAGAAGGTTGGGTGATTGTTAACCACGAAATGATTCAAGCTAATGACAAAATTGGTGATGGTGGTGGTATGACCATGTTCAAATTGAAAAAAAATAGTGATGGTACTTTA
>CANHVK010000074.1 GCA_947464135.1 Flavobacteriia bacterium
ACTTTTTAAATCTATTTCAATGGCATCCACATGAATATTAGGATGTATCTGACAAACCATAAATGTAAGAACGCCTGTACCTGATCCAATATCTAATCCCAATAAAGCATCTTTATTAAAAATAAACGAACCTAACAACATAGAGTCAGTTCCAACTTTTAAAGTTGAGTTAGATTGATAGACTGAAAAATTTTTGAAATGAAAAACAGACATTTAACCAAGATAAATAGCAATCAAACCTTCCGGTGCTTTTACTATTAATTTTGATTCTGCTCTATTTACTTCCTGAATTAAATCTTTTACAAAAGGAATAAGTACTTCCTTGCCGTTAGCATCGACCTGAATCAAGGGATTTACGGGTAAATCAATGATTTGCTTAATCTTACCTACAAGACCAAAATTAACATCAACCAAATCGAAATCAACAACTTCATGGTCATAAAAGTTTTTTCCTGTGAGTTGTGGTAAGTCAGTTAAAGGAAGATATACCTGTCTTTTAATTATTTGTTGAGCTTCACTATCTGAATTAATCCCATCAATTTTTAAAGTTGCTTGATTCTTTGGACGTATAGTGATTGATTTGATAAAAAAAGGTGTTAAAAAACCATTTATATCTACGAATATTTTATCTAAACTTTCGTACTCTAATGGATTAGTAACATCTAAAAAAAGCGAAACTTCACCTTTAAATCCGTGAAGTTTCGCAATGTGACCTAAATGATAGCAATCAGCTTTGTTCATTCAGTTAAATTTTATTCTGCAGATGTTTCTTCATTTGTCTCTTCAGAAGCTGTTTCTTCAGCAACTTCTTCTTCAACAGCAGGAGTGTTTTTAGCTTCAATCGCTTTAGCTTTAGCTTCTTTAGCTTCAACTTCTGCTTTTAATGCTTCAGCTTTAAGTGTTGCAGCTGATTTAGCTAATCCATCTTTTTTAGAGTTGATTTTATTATCTTTTTCTGATAACCAAGCTGCAAATTTTGTTTCAACATCAGCTTCAGTTAAAGCTCCTTTTTTAACTCCGTTTAATAAGTGATTTTTGTATAAAACACCTTTGTAAGATAAAATTGCACGAGCAGTATCTGTTGTTTCAGCTCCAGTACGTACCCAATTTAAAGCGCTATCGAAATTAATATCAATTGTCGCAGGGTTTGTATTAGGGTTATAAACTCCTAATTTCTCAATGAATTTTCCATCTCTTTTAGCTCTTGAGTCAGCTACTACTACGTGAAATACAGCTTTACCTTTCTTTCCGTGTCTTTGCAATCTAATACGTGTTGCCATAAAATTTTATTGTTGAGGTACGAAACCTCTGTTAATAATTAATAAACGTTGCAAATTTAAAGATAAAAAACTGTAATTAAAACTGTTTAAATATTTATTTTAAATAATTCATTAAATTACATAGATTTGTTATCATTTAATAATTCCATGCTTTCAAAAGAAGAACATAAACTATACAAGATAACATTTTGGGATGAATTTAAAAAACACATGCAAAAGCATCGCTCAGCATCTGGAAAAAAAATTAATTGGTTACAATATAGAACTGGTTTAAAAAACATTTTCTTAAGATTAGAAACAGATAAAAAAGGAATCCGAATTTGTTTTGATATTCAACTTAAAGAACCAAGTGTTCGTGAAATTGTCTGGGAGCAAATGGGTGAATTAAAAAAAGTACTCAGGGATGAAATGGAAGATGAAGGAATATGGGAAGAGCATTTTTATAATGAAACAATTAATGATTTTTGTAGAATTTACTGGGAAGAAAGTAGTTTAAATTATTTAGATTTAAATCACAGAAAAAGTATATTTAACTTCTTTGAAAATAAACTCATAAGATTTGATAGATTCTATGATAATTATAAAGATATTTTAATAAATCTGATCGACTGATCACCATTCAGGTAAAGGAATAATTGTCATTTCATATTTAAACGATGTGCCATTTATTGGTGTAAGAATCATTTTATCGTTTGTAAAAGTCTTAAAAACAAATTCCCATTTTTTTCCTTTTCTAATTAAAATTAATTTTGGTAATTCATTTTGATTTCTGATTAATCTATAATAAAATAGATCACCTGTCATTTTACCAAAATCTTTCCATTTTAAAATACGACATTTACCTGAAACGTAAAAAATAATTAGATCTCTTTCAAAATATTCAGGTTGCTGATAATCAATTCTTTTTTTAAATAAATGATCTACTAACCAAATCTTAGAATTACCATCAGATAATGCTCCATTACCATAAATTGGCTTTGTTTCAACATCCCAGGAACAAGATGTAATAAATAATAAAAATAAAGTAGCGATTGACCACTTCATTAAAATTCCATTCGATTGTTTTTAATAATATTGCTAATCACAACATTCATTGAATCTTGATATTCAACCTTTACATTAGCATCATTTATTTGTTCAATTTTTTTGAACACATAGTGATTATTTTCCCATTGATACAAACAATTGTAAAAAATAATATCACCTGGAGTGACATTATCATTAAAACGTAAAATCAAATCATGGTGTTTGGTTTTGGAAATTCTTGTACCAATTAAATTTGCTACAAATCCATTTACTTTTACCAAAACTCCCTTTTCTCGTTCAAATATCAATAATCTTCTAAGAGGAAAATCATTTACCCTAGCTTTTATTTGTAGAATAAAAGCGTTTTCCAGTGATTTATTTTCAATAAAAGAAAAAAATCTAAAAAATTTCGGATTACAAGCTGGGTCGAAATGATTTTGTAAATCCCTTTGATTCACATTACAAATCTCTAATTCTTTCAATAATTTAGGTTCGGTTTCACTCGCAAAAGTTGTTTGATCAAAAAGTGTCTCTATCTCTACCTGATCACCAATTTTAGGTTTTCTAATTTTATTATTTATATTATTATCTTCATTCTTACAAGACAATAAAAAAAAACAAAATAAAAAATATAGTGAAAATTTCATAAATTAAACCGACGATTATAACTTTTCAATACTTCCTCCAAGAGTTATTTTCTCAGTAATTGTACCTGATCCTCTATATTTTATAACTCCACCACTAAATACAGATGCATTTAACGTTTCTCTAAAATTAACAGTAATATTCCCCCCCATTCTTACCTTTACGACACCATTATTTGCAATAAAACTTACAGCATCTATACTTCCACCAGTAGTAACATTGGCAATTAATTGTTTTGCTGTTCCAACTAAAACAATATCACCTCCTTGATCAACATTTACATCAGCTAGATCTACATCAAACTTTCCAGTTATTACCCCTCCAGCAAATACATTTACATTGATTTTTGGACTTTTGATCCTCATAGTAGAAGCCATACTGATACGAGCACCTTGACGAGATTCAATCAAATCTAAATTAGGTACCTTTAATACAATAACCATATCTAACTCTCTCAAAGAAAGACCAGTGTATTTAATAATCATTTGACTTCCCTTACTTACAAAAGCTATTTTTTCAGGGTCAACATCTTGGGACTTAATTTTGATTTCAGCTGTATATTGTTTACCTTCTTCTAATATAACTGCCATTCTCCCTTGAACAATCAACTGAGTAAAATCAGAAAGATTTTTTTTAATTATCTCATCAGCTCTCAATTGAAAAGCGTTAAAAGATAAAATTAAAAACAAAATATATAATAAACCTTTAGCCATTATTAAAAATCTTAGAACTAAATTCATATGCAAGTTCAAAAGCTTTCATATCAACTTTTGTACCAATATCTTTCAATACTACCCACTCTAACATTTTTTCAGTTGGCATATTTCCAGTTAATTTATCCGTTGCCATTGGACATCCCCCAAACCCTTTAATTGCACCATCAAATCTTCTACATCCTCCCCTATATGCTGCATCTAAAATTACTTCTGCATTTTTAGGTACTACATGTAAATGTGCACTTAATTCTGTTTTATATTGATTTTTAAGTAAACTAGAAAAAACATCAAAAACTAAAGTATCTGTTGCAACCCCAATAGTATCAGAAAGTGCTATAGTATCTACTTTCATTTTAGAAGTAAGATTAGAAATATATTCTCCTAATAACTCAGGATGCCAATCATCTCCATATGGATTACCAAACCCCATAGATAGATAAACAACTAGTTTTTTATTTTTTGACAAGCATAAATCAGAAATTACAGATAACTGGCCTATTGACTCTAGAATAGTTTTATTAGTATTTCTGATTTGAAATGTATTTGAAACAGACAAAGGGAAACCTAAAACTGAAACCTCATCAAACTGAATTGCTTCTTCTGCACCTTTTATATTTGCAATTATTGTTAATAATTCTGTATTAGTATTAGATATATTAATTTTCTTAAGTACTTCTGCTGTATCCCTCATTTGAGGTATAGCCTTGGGAGAAACAAAACTCCCCATATCAAGAACATCAAAATTACATTTCAGTAAAGAATTAATATAATCAACTTTTAAATCAGTGTCTATAAAGTTTGATAATCCTTGCATAGCATCTCTAGGACATTCTACTATCGTTAAATGATTATTATCCATACTACTTAATCAAACTTTTATTAATTCTTCTAATTAAATCTGGACCTTCATAGATAAACCCGGTGTATAATTGGATCAAAGATGCTCCGGCACTCAACTTTTCATGAGCGTCTTCGACTGAATGTATCCCTCCAACTCCAATAACTGGAAAAGCATTATTCGATTTGGTAGTTAAATATTTAATTACTTCTGTAGACCTTTTTGTTAATGGTTTACCTGAAAGTCCTCCTGCTCCAATTTCATCTACGACATTCTTATCTGTCTTTAAACCATCTCTAGAAATAGTTGTATTAGTAGCAATTACACCATCAATACCCGATTCATCGACAATATCTATGATATCATCTAACTGACCATCAGTCAAATCAGGAGCTATTTTAAGTAAAATTGGTTTGGGATTAGATTTCTTTTTATTCTCTATGTTAAGTGTAGATAGTAATTTCAATAACGGATCTTTTTCTTGTAAATCCCTTAATCCTGGAGTATTGGGTGAAGAAACATTTACAACAAAATAATCAACTACATCAAACAAAGTATTGAAACAAATTAAATAATCATTTACAGCATTTTCGTTTTCTGTCAATTTATTTTTTCCAATGTTCCCTCCAACAATAAGACTTTTATCTCTATTTTTTAAGCTTTCATAACATATTTCTACTCCACCATTATTAAATCCCATTCTATTAATTATAGCAGAATCTTGTTTTAATCTAAAAAGTCTTGGTAAAGGGTTTCCTGTTTGTCCTTTTGGAGTAATTGTTCCTATTTCGATAAAACCAAATCCACAAGAAAATAAATTTTGGAACATTTTAGCATCTTTATCAAATCCAGCAGCTAAACCTACCGGATTTGGAAATGTTAAACCAAAAACTTTTCTTTCAAGGGAAGGATGTTTTACTACATAAATACTTTCCCATACCTTCTTAAAACCAGGTATTTTAAAAAAGAAATTCAATAAACTTGATGTTAGATAATGAGCTCTTTCTGGTTGAAAAAGAAATAAAAAACTTCTAACTAATGAATACATAAAATAAAATTAGAATTTAGCACGCATTCCTTTCCACTTTAACTGTGGTCTTCGTGGACTACTCACCTTGTATGTTATGTTACGAGCTACTATGATATTTGCATATAAATAAGCATCTTTATTTTTAGCATCTCCTCTTTGTTGACCATTTGCAAACCAAGACCTATACTGCTCTGTTTGAGCTGGATTACTTAAATATGATGCTTCTTTTCCGTATTTCTCACTCAGTAAATCGACATCAAAACCAGTAGTAGAAACGTCATCCATGTAATCAGTAAAAGTTTTAAAATAAGTTAATTCTATACCCAATCTCCACATTCTTGACAAGCCATATCGCATACCGATACCTGAAGGAACAATAACAGTTACTGGTAAATATTCCTTTGGCCTACCAGGAAAGCCTTGTCCTTCAGTATGTAAAGGTCTTAATGCTAACCATTGTCCTTCGTAATTTCCTTTGGGATTAAAATAAGTTATTCCAATACCTGAAAACAAGTAAACTTGTTCATTATTATTTCTTTTACCACTTAACCCTTTAAAATTATATTTATGACCAAAAGATTCTTTAAAATACAGCATCACCTCAATCCTTTGATAAATTGATACAATTACTGATTTAAAATTTAAATTTCTGGCATTTCGAACTGGTTCTAATGTTAACTTATCGTCACCTTTAACCATTCCAATACTTGCTATTGTAGAAGTCGCAAAATAAGGTCTAAAACGGTATCTATAAGAAAAACCAACATTAAAAGTGGTAGATTTTAGATCTAAATCTGCCATAGAATAGTCTTTTCCAATCAAATCACGACCTCCTAATTCACCTAAAAACCCTGTTGGACCAACATTTAAGATTAGTTCTTTTTTGTTTCTTCGCCAGTTTTTAGTAGAATTGAAATTGGTGGTTTGGGAAAAGCCAAAACCTAAAAACAACATAAAGATGCTAAACAACAAAAACTTAGTCCAATTAACCATAAACAGAAATGATTATACTAATAAGTACAATCAACAAATATATTGTTTTTTTCTCAATTTTAAAATAGAAATATATCAGTTATCAATTTAAAAAAGAGCTAACCCAAGAAATGATTCTTTTATCGTCACCTGCAGTAAAAATTTGATCGTCAATAATAACAATTTCATTAATTGAATGAGAATGTCCTCCTATTTTACGGTCAATTTTAAAAACAAAATCCAGCGTTTTAGCATCCCAAATTTTGCATGTTTTATCTCTGCTAGCAGAAATTAAAAATCCGTTATGCTCTACTAATTTATAGATAGCTTCATTATGAGCAGGAAAAGCAATTATCTCTTTAAAATCTGGTAAAGTCCATGCCTTTATCAACCCATCTTTTCCACTTGAAAAAATTATTGAATTCTTAGTTAAACTTTGACATAATGATAAACACCCTCCATTGTGCGCATTTATAGAACTGATTAGATTAAAATAATTAGTATCAATAGATCTAATTTTTCCATCTTGCGCTCCAAAAATCAATACATTGTGTTCATCAATCAAATAAATAGTTCTTATTTTACCACATTCAAAAGGTAATGAAATCAATAAAGTCCAATTCGATGTATTCCATACGGTCAAAATACCATTTGCATCTCCAACATACATACGGTCATTGATCTCATCTAAACAAATTTCAAAAATTGCAGCTTGATGATATTTAAGGAATTTAATTTCAATTTTAGATTGAGAATCAATTATATGAATGTCTCCATTACTCGTTCCTACGATTAAAATATTTTTATTTTTAAAATGAACTATTTTATAAATTGATGTTTCGCATTTTAGAGCAAAAGAATCTTGTTTGCCTGAATCTGGAAACCAGCGTGTTACAAATTTATCTGCTGATGCAGAATAAATATATTGATTATCAAATGCTAAACTAAAAATAGCGCCCGAATGTTCTCGAATTTCAAAATTTTTCTTGAACATGACTATACAAGTTCTTCTTCTTCTTCATCTGACTGAACTTGCTTTAAACGTTCAGCATAATCTTTAGGTAAATAATCAAAAAAAGTATCTCCACGCAAACCTAATCTTAAGCATTCCAAAGGGATAACTTCATTAGGTGCAATATTTCCGAGATTAACATTTGCTCCAAATAATTTGACAAACCAAACTTGCTGATTCTTTTGTGGAGCTTCCCAAAGTATATTTTCAGGTTTTACTTTAGCAATAATCTTATTAATTAACAAAGTGTGTGCAGATCCATTAGGTCTGAATACCCCAACATTTCCAGCTTCTCTTCCTTCAGCAATGACTTTCCATGACCCAGCTTCCAATTCTTTAGTCATCATTTTAATCCAACGATTTGGGCTAATTAAAATCCCGGAATCTTTAGATCCTACTTCAGACAACACCGTTCTTTCCTTTGATAATCTATATATTAACTCACATTTTTCATTATGATCAATAATTATTGATCCATCTGACACTTCAACTAAATCTAATTTGTATTTATCAAGTAATCTTAAGAAATCTTCAAACTTACCTCTTGCATAAAAAACTTCAAAAAGTGTTCCTCCAAAATAAGGTTTGATACCATTATCTCTGTATAACTTAATTTTTTCTTCAAGTTGCTTGGTAACAAATGCAGTACCAAAGCCAAATTTAACAATGTCAGTATAATCTATATTTGCCTCAACAAAGTGTTCAGCCTCTCGCAAACCCAACCCTTTATCCATCATCATGGTCAAACCACTAGTACGAGGTCTAACCGTTCTTTCAGGAATGAATGGCAAATCAAAATTCATATATTAATCCTTTGTAATTGGGAACAAATTTACGATTTTGTTATCGTTTAACAACTCAGGATATAAAGAAAATATTTCTCTTGACTTTTCACAGTCTTCAGCAATTAGTTGATTGAAGAGATTAATTGCTTGTTCCGAATTACCAATTAAAAATTCTTTATAAGCCTTAATTAGTTTCATTGAAAAGTTCACTTCTTTATCAATTGACTCAAAATCAGATTGAAAATCATCAAATCTTTTCCAAAATTCATTTTTAATCAAAAAATCAAGGTAATCATTAACCAGTTGAACATTAAAAAAATCAATACTTAAGGCAATTAAATAATTTTCATTTGCAGCTTCTGTTCGATCGATTTTCTCTAATGCACCAGCATACACATGATAATATCCAGCATTTCTTGATTCTATCTCAATTGCTTTTTCGAACAATTTCAAACTTCCATCTGTATCGCCTTCTAAATCTTTTACTATACCAAGACCTAACCATGAATCACCAAGATTAGGATTAATTTCTAAACTTTTGTTATAATATATTTTTGCATTTTCTAATTCATCTAATTGCTCGAAACACTCTCCAATATAACACAAACACATTGGGTCATCTCCATCAATTTCAATACATTTTAGAAAAAAGTCGATTGCGGTTTTATATTTTTCTAACGAAAGATAAGAACTCCCTAAATTAAAATAAGCTGGTGAAAAATCTTCATTTATAGTCACACTATAATCGTACGCCCAAATAGCTTTTTCATGGTTATTTTGTTTAGCAAAAGCGTTTCCTAAATTATACCAAGCAGTAAAGGAATATGGATTTTCATTAATGAAATTATTGTAACACTCTATTGCCTGAACATATTCTCCCAGCTGATCATAACAGAAAGCTAACTCATAAATTGCGATTTCATTACTCGGATTGTTTTTTAAAGCCTCATTTAAAACCTTAACAGCACCAACGAAATCTGAACAGTGTTCATATTCCATTGCTAAATCAATATAAATTTCATCTTTATCTTCAGGATCAGCAACACTTAACGCATCTGAAAAAAAACGTATTGCATTTTTGGTATCTCTCAACTGACTAAATATAGATGCTTTAGTCAACAAAAATTCACATGAATCCTCTAAGTTTCGGTCAATTTGACTCAAGATTTTCAATGCTTCTTTTAATTGTCCCATTCCAGATATAGCTTGAGCTTTACGTAATGAAAACACAGACTTGAATGGATACTGTTCAATTCCTAAATCAGCACACAACTTAGCCTTATTGTA
>CANHVK010000075.1 GCA_947464135.1 Flavobacteriia bacterium
AACTCCTTTCCAAAATGATGTTTTGAGCACAAAGATGAAATAGTGAGCCACAGCAAAAGCAATGACTCCCATTAGTATGAATATATAACTTTCGGATTTTTCACCGTGGAAATATTTTACGATATTATTCATGTTTCTAATAACTTAAATTCCAAATTGAGATTTAACGCCACCAATAAATGTATTGTCGTCATATTGTTGTCTATTTGCTAAAAATATTTTAGCATCTTCTCCTGCTGTATATCTCAACTGATTTTTTCCGTCTGTTGCTGCTTCAAATATTACTTCAGCTACTACACTTGCAGGGGATGCATTTTGTGCCATGACAGGCATTGCGGCCATCAATTTACCAACAATAGATTGATATTCCTGCATATTTTCATCATTACTAAAATCAAACGATCTTCCTGCAAAATCAGTTGCAATCATTCCTGGTTCAATAATTTTTACTTGTCCACCAAATTGTTCTACTTCGAAATTAAGTGATTCAGAAATCCCTTCCACGGCAAATTTTGTTCCATGGTATAATGAACCCAAAGGAAAAGTCATTTTACCACCAATGGATGAAATATTTATGATGATACCGTTTTTGTTTTTTCTGAAATGCGGCAGGATAGCTCTTGTAACATCCATTAAACCAATTACATTTGTATTGAATTGTCTTACTATTTTTTCTCTAGAGAACGATTCCAATGGACCATAAGCACCGTAACCAGCATTATTTAACAGCACATCAATTTTTCCGAATTTTTTGACACCTTCTTCAAATGCAGTTAGAATAGATTCTAAATCTAATACATCTAATTTTGTTACTAAAGTATTCGTTAATTGATTTAATTCTGTTTCATTTTCAGGAGTTCGCATTGTAGCGATGACATTCCATCCTTTAGCCTGGAATAATTTTGCAGTTTCTTTTCCTATACCACTGCTTGCTCCAGTAATTAAAATCGTTTTGTTCATGTTACTTTGTTTTTTTAAATTCTTTAGCAAAAGTGTATCCGATTTTATATAAACTGATAACACAAATTCTAGTTATTTGTATACTTTTTTGGGCAGTGAATTTTAAGTATTTAAAAATCAAGTGTTTAAACTCTTTTAAATTTAATATCATACTAAATCCATAGGAAAAGTAAATTTTTTTGTCAGATTTCTTGTTTTTGTGAAAAAACTCTATTTATATTTGCAAAGAATTTTTATCAAAACATTTTACGATGGCATTTTTTAGAGAAGGAATACAAAATTTAAATTCAAATCATACTAAATCGGTAGTAGAAAAAGATATTATTGAGTTAGGTGAGAAAATTACTGCTTTTAAAGATGGTAAGATCTCGGATGATAAATTTCGTGCGCTACGTTTAGCTAGAGGGGTTTACGGACAACGTCAACAAGGTGTGCAAATGATTCGAATTAAATTGCCATTTGGTAAAGTTACAACACAACAATTAAGACGTATTTCGCAAGTGTCTGATGACTATAGTACAGGGCATTTGCACATAACAACTCGTCAAGATATACAAATTCATTACGTTAGTCTGGATCGTACGCCGGCTCTGTGGGAAGAGTTAGAAAAGGACGATATTACCCTTCGGGAAGCATGTGGTAACACAGTCCGAAATGTAACAGCAAGTCCTGCTGCCGGCATTGATCCAAATGAACCGTTTGACGTTGCTCCATATGCAGATTTAGTTTTCAGATATTTTTTAAGAAAACCTTTTGGACAAGAATTAGGTCGAAAAATTAAAATTGCTTTCAGTAACAACGATCTTGATGATGCTTATTCATTCATTCACGATTTTGGATTTATTCCTAAAATTGTAAACAACATTCGAGGTTTTAAAGTGCTGGTTGCTGGAGGATTGGGCGCTCAACCTATTTTGGCTAAAACAGCCTATGAGTTTTTACCTGCTGAAGAAATCATTCCTTTTATAGAAGCTTCTATTCGTGTGTTTGATAGATACGGAGAGCGAAATAGCAGAAACAAAGCGCGATTAAAGTATTTGATTGCTAAAATTGGGTTTGATGCATTTTTAGAATATGTTGCAATTGAAAAACAAGCCATTCAATATGATTTTAACACTGATTTTGCTTTATACCAACAACAAAACGAATATCCAACAATAGAAAATCCAATTTCAAAAGATGATTATTTAAAAACACTGGATGAAACTCCTTTTAGACAATGGGTAGTAACTAATACATTTGATCAAAAACAAACGGGGTATTTAGGAGTTTACTTAAAAGTATTATTAGGTAATTTTAATACTGATCAAGCTAGAAAATTAGCAGAAATCGTTGATAAATACGCAGGGGAGGATGTTCGTTTTACAATAGATCAAAGCATATTATTAAAGTTTGTTCGTCCTGAAAATCTATTGTTTTTATATGAAGAATTAAAAACAATCGGTTTGGCTGCGAGCGGATATAACAGTGCAGTGGATGTAACTGCTTGTCCTGGAACAGACACGTGTAATTTAGGGATTTCAAACAGCACCGATGTGGCTGCGGTTATTGAAGAAGCGTTACGTGATGATTTTCCAGAATTGATTTATAACAAAGAGATAAAAATAAAAATCAGCGGCTGTATCAATTCGTGTGGTCAACATGGTTTGGCTCACATAGGATTACATGGAAGTTCTATCAAAGTTGATAAAAATACAGCACCTGCATTACAAATATTATTAGGTGGTGGTCGTTTAGGGAATGGACAAGGGAGAATTGCGGATAAAGTAATTAAAGTTCCAAGTAAACGAATTATTCAAGCGTTAAGATTATTGTTTACTAATTATTTTGAATTAAAAACAGAACAAGAAACTTTTAACGATTACTATGATAGACAAGGCAATAAGTATTTCTATGATTTATTAAAACCTTTAGCCGATACATCAACCTTAGAAGAGTCTGATTTTATTGATTGGGGTGGAGAAGAAAAGTTTAAAACAGCAATTGGAGTAGGGGAATGTGCAGGAGTGATTATTGATTTGGTTGCTACCTTATTATATGATGCAGAGGAAAAATTACAAGATGCAAAATTAGCTTTTGAGGAAAAAAGATGGGCAGATGCAGCTTACTTTTCATACGCTACTGGAATACATACTGCAAAGGCATTATTGATTAAGAATAAAGTGCATTGTAATACACATAGTGGGATAATCAGTGATTTTGATACACACTTCGGAGATTTTTATGGTTTTAGAACAGCCATAAATTTCTCCACCTTTATCATGCGAATCAATACTCAAAAAGCAGATGAAGCATTTGCAAAAGAATTCCTAGAAGAAGTTGAAGGATTCTTACAAAAAGCAAAAAATTATAATTAATACTTCCCCCTTTGAAGGGGGATTGAGGGGGATGACGAATTTCAAAAATTAAAAAAAATTCAATTTATTACCTCCCTTTATCCCTCCTCTAGGAGGGAAGAAAAAACTAAAAAACTAAAAAAAAATGATTTCAAAATTCAATACAAATAATACACCGAAAGTAACTTTAGTAGGTGCTGGACCTGGTGATTTAGAACTAATCACGGTAAAAGGATTAAACGCAATCAAAAAAGCAGATGTTATCTTATATGATGCATTGGTTAATGAAGAATTATTGGAGTATGCTCCGATTGCTGAAAAAATATTTGTTGGTAAACGCAAAGGATTTAAAGCGTATTCTCAACAAGAGATTAATCTCTTACTTGTTAAGTATGCGTTTTCACATAAAAATGTGGTTCGTTTAAAAGGTGGAGATAGCTATGTTTTCGGTAGAGGATTTGAAGAATTACAATATGTGGAAAGTTTTGGTGTTCAAACAGAAGTTATACCAGGGATTTCAAGTTCAATTGCTGTTCCTGCTTTAGCTGGAATACCAGTAACACATAGAGGAACATCAACAAGTTTCACTGTAATTTCAGCTAGTTTATCAAGTGGTGAATTAAATCCAGATATTAAATTTGCTGCTCAAACCAGTGGAACTGTTGTGATATTAATGGGCTTGACTAAATTAGAAGAAATCGTTTCTATCTATAAAAGAGCTGGAAAGTTTGAGACAGGGATCGCAATTATAAGCAACGGTTCATTGCAAAATGAAGAAATTATTAGAGGTAGTGTTTCTAATATTTTATTTAAATATGAAGAAAATCCAGTTCCAGCTCCAGCGATTATTGTTGTAGGAGAGGTGGTTAATCTTTCTGTTTTAAAAGAAAAAGTTTCTTTACTTGAAAATCAGTATTAAAAAAATAAAATAATATCCTACTAAATCCATAGATTTAATTATATTTGTCGAAATGAAAACTATTAATATTTTAAATATTATTGTTGCTTTGATATTTTCAACTAATTCATTTGCTCAAAATGGATTGGTTGAGTTGTCAGGCACGTTACATGATAAAACATCGGGAGCACCTTTAAAAAATGCTCAAGTAAAGATACTCGGAACGTCAAGCTCTGCGATTACAGATGAACTAGGTTTTTTTAAATTAAAAACAACATTAAAATACCCGTTTACAATTGTTGTACAGTCAATAGGTTATGAAAAGTTAGAGTATGTAGTTGAAAATGAAAATTCTACTTTAAAATTAGGGATAGAACCACAAACATTATTATTAAATGAAGTGGTCATTTCTGCTTCACGTATTTCTGAAAATGTTCGTAAATCTCCTGTAGCAATTGATAAGTTAGATATTAAAGCAATTAGAGAAACTCCAGCTCCAACATTTTTTGACGCACTAGAAAACGTTAAAGGTGTTCAGTTGACAACTTCTTCTCTTTCTTTAAAGGTACCTAATACAAGAGGATTTAACTCTCCTAACAATTTCCGTTTCCAACAGTTAGTTGATGGTGTTGATATTCAAGCTCCAACTCTAGGTGTATCAGTAGGAAACACAGTTGGTCCAAATGAATTAGATGTACTAAGTGTGGAAATTATTCCAGGTACTTCTTCTGCTTTGTATGGCATCAACTCTGTAAATGGTTTAGCGAATGTTCAAACTAAAGACCCTTTCAAGAATCAAGGAGTTGGTTTTTATCAACGAATTGGAGTAAATCATATTGATGGAAAAGATAGAGCTGTAAGTCCTTTATCTGAAACTGCTTTCAGAGTAGCGGGCACAATCGGGGATAGTAGCAGATTTGCTTACAAGGTAAATGGTTCCCACTTTCAAGGAACAGATTGGGTTTCTTCCAATACTACCGACCAAAATCCTTCAGGTTTATCAACATCAAATAATGACACAAGATTTAATTCGCCAGAAACAAACCCAGCTTATGATGCTTGGAATAAATATGGAGATGAAAGTAATAACAGAGTAACTATAAATTTACCAGCTGGAGTTACACTTAACAATGATGGTAAGACAAAAACAGAAATTGTTAGAAGAACAGGATATTGGGAGAAAGATTTAGTAGACCCTACAGTAAGAACTACCAAGTTTGATGCAGGGTTGTTCTATAAATTACCAAATAATGACAGAATTAGTTATGTTTATCGATTGGGAAGTATGGATGGAGTTTTCCAAAGAGGTAATAAAATTCAGTTGAATGATGTGCTACTTCAAAGCCATTTGTTAGAATATAAAGGGAATAAGTTGAATGCAAAAATTTATGCGAATTCAGAGAGCACTGGAAGTTCTTATAACCTTAAACCACTTTCCGATAATTTAGATTTGACTTTTAAAGACAATGCTAAATGGAAAACAGATTATCAAACAGCTTTATCAAAAGAATATGCTGCAAATGGTGGAGATTTAGTTGCTGCAAATGCAGCAGCGAGAGCAGCAGCAGATGAAGGAAGACCAGAGCCAGGAACGGATGCTTTCAATGCTTTAAAAAATTCGATTATCGGAATTAATAATTGGGACCATCCTTCAGTTTATGCTTATGTAAAAAAACAAGACCCTACAAATACTACAGGAGGAGCTAAATTGTATCAAAATTCAAGAATGTTTCATGGAGATATACATTACGATTTAAGCTCATTATTAGGAGATATAATTAAAATTCAACTTGGCGCAGATGGTCGTATATATCAAATTATTCCTGATGGAAATAATTTTGTAGATTTTTCTAAAACAATAAATAATAGGGCAACTACAGGTGGAAATAATGTTTATTACTCGAAGTTTGGAGGTTTTTTACAAGCATCAAAAGAATTGTTTGAAGAACGTTTAAAAATTGTTGGTTCACTTAGATATGATAAAAACTTAGATTTTACTGCAAAGTGGAATCCGCGTTTAGCAGTTGTTTACTCTCCAACAAAAACACAATCAATTCGTATTTCAGGCCAAAATGGATATAGATTCCCAGCGTTGTTTGAAGCATTGTCGTATGTAAATAATGGAGGGGTTAGACGTGTTGGTGGATTACAAATTGTAAATGATAGTTTGAATTATTTACAAAACTCATATACACAAACATCAGTTGATGCTTTTGTAAAAGCGGTTGGTAGCGATAAATCGGATGCTAATATTCAAAAACATGCAAGTTTATTAGTTGCAGCTAATATTCAGTCGTTAAAACCAGAACAAGTACAAGCTTTAGATTTTGGATATAAAGCAGTTTTGTTTAATAATAAAGTTGTTGTCGATGCAGATTTCTATTACAACAAATACACTCATTTCTTAGGACAATTAGAAGTAGCTGTTCCAACTAAATCAACTGATGATATCACATCTAAAAATCAAAGTCAAATAGGAACAATTGAGTCTGCTAAAGATATCTTGAACACACCAACAAAATACCGTGTATATGCCAATTCAACTAATACTTTCTTTGGCTATGGTTCAGCTATTCGATTGAGTTACAATTTTTACAAAAAGTATTCAATTTCTGCTAATTTCAACTACAATGCTTTTGAGGCTAAGAATTCAAGTGATGTTTTTGGTGCAAAATCGAATAATTTCACAGGATTTAACACTCCAAAATACGCTGCTAACGTACAATTTGGAAACAGAGAATTGTTTAAAAACCTTGGTTTTAATGTGGTGTGGAAATGGCAAGATGCATATGACTGGAATAGCCCGTTAGCTAATGGTAGGGTTCCTGCTTTTCAAACTATCGATGCTCAGGTTTCTTATAACATAAATAAAATCAATACATCAGTTAAATTGGGTGGTACTAATATTTTAAATAATAGATATATACAGTTTGCTGCTGGTCCAACAATAGGTGCATTATACTACTTTGCTCTAACTTATGATTTTAAGTTTAAAAAATGACATGAAAAATTTAAATCCTTTATTTCCAGTTTTTTTAAAAGCCAATCAATTAAAAGTATTGATTGTTGGTGGTGGTTATGTTGCGCTAGAAAAATTAACTGCTCTTTGGGATAATAGCACAGAGGCAGAAGTACGTTTGGTAGCACCTGAAATTAAACAGGAAATAAAGGATTATTTAGGGACAGAAAAGAGAATAACTCTTCTTGAAAGACGCTTTGATGAATCTGATTTAGAAGATATAGATTGGGTAGTTATTGCAGTTGGAGAAGTAGGCTTAAGTGAGGCCATTCGTTTAGAAGCAAAAAAACATAATTTGCTTGTAAACGTTGCTGATAAACCTGCTTTGTGTGATTTTTATTTAGGTTCAATTGTCACAAAGGGGAATCTGAAATTAGCAATTTCAACGAATGGAAAGTCTCCCACTTTTGCGAAAAGATTGAAACAAATTTTAGGTGAAAGTTTACCAGACAATATGGAAGAATCGTTAGATAATTTAAATAAATTAAGAAATCAATTAAAAGGAGATTTTCAAGAAAAGGTAAATACTTTAAATGAAGTAACTGCATCTCTTGTCAGTAAGCAAAAACCAAAATATTGGTGGGATGTTGATTTAAAAAAGAGTTTTGCTTACACGTTCGGTGTGTTGGGAATCTTAATTGCCGGACATATTTTATTTAGTTTATTACCACCTGCTACCATTTGGAAATCATCCGTTGGAATATTCAATGAGTTAAACGGCGATTTTTTATGGTTTATGTTGGGTGGGTTTATAGCTCAATTAATTGATGGAGCATTAGGAATGGCTTACGGTGTAAGTGCAACCACTTTTTTACTTTCTTTTGGGGTGAGTCCCGCTGTAGCAAGTATGAGTGTGCATGCTTCTGAAATTTTCACAAGTGGTGTTTCAGGATTGATGCATTTAAAATTTGGAAACGTAAACAATAAGTTGTTTAAGAACATAGTATTACCTGGAGTTGTTGGCTCGATATTAGGAGCATATATTCTTTCTGAATTTGAAGATTATAATAGTTATATAAAACCAATTGTTGGTGTGTACACACTAATTTTAGGAGTGATTATCATTCTTAAAGTCGTTCGTAATCAACAAAAAAGAAAAAAAGTGAAACGTGTTGGTTGGTTGGCTACCTTGGGAGGTTTTCTTGATGCAATCGGTGGTGGAGGTTGGGGACCAGTCGTTTCTTCTACTTTGATCGCTAGTGGTAAAAATCCTAGAATGGTTATTGGTTCGGTGAATTTAGCAGAGTTTTTTGTTTCATTAGCAAGTTCATTTACTTTTTTTACAATAATAGGAGGTTCTGGTTGGCAAACTATTTTAGGACTAATTTTAGGTGGAGTTGTTGCTGCTCCGATTGCTGCTCATTTCTCAAAAAAACTAAATGTTAAGGCAATGATGATTTTAGTCGGAACAATTGTTATCATAGTTAGTTTACGTATTATATATATGGCTATTTTTAAATGATGAATTAAAACTTCCCCCTTTGAAGGGGGATTAAGGGGGATGACACTGATATTGAATCACCTACCTTAATCTTTCATCAAGGAGGGAGAAAAAATATAAATAAATGAAAAAAGTACTTTTAAGCGATTCAGGACCAGAAACATCAGAAGCGATTTATAGTTTCTGGAGATGGAATAATAAAGAAGATTTAAAACTCGATAAGATTCAAGATATATTGGAGTATGTTATTGGATTAGGAATAAATGCATTTGATGTTTCTTCAATATATGGTAACGGAAAGATTCAAGAATTGCTTGGAGAAGCATTAAGTAATTTATCTGTAAAAAGAGAAGATTTAGTCTTGTTTTCAAAAATTAGCAACAAGATTCCACAATCCGATGGTACATATCTTTACGAGCCTTTAACAGAAAAAAGTGTTGTAAAACAGGTGGATACGTTGCTTTCAAGTTTAAAAACGGAATACATTGATGTTTTATTAATCGAAGATTTTGACCCATTAATGAATGTAGATGTAGTTGCTTCCGTATTGACTTCTTTACAATTAAGAGGAAAAATAAAACATGTAGGAGTGTCTAATTTCAATGTACAACAACATAAATTATTTGCTTCTCGTTTGTCGGAAGAAGTAGTAACCAATCATTTTGAATTGAACTTGTTACAAACTAAAGCTTTGGAAGATGGTCGATTGGATTTTATAAAAGAACAATACAGTAAACCAATGGCTTTTGGTCCGTTAGCAGATGGACGA
>CANHVK010000076.1 GCA_947464135.1 Flavobacteriia bacterium
TAGGATAATTAATTTTTAAAGCAGGGTCTCCTATCAAAGTAAAACTTCTTCGATTAGAACTTGTACCTGACTGATTTTTAGTACGTCTAAAAATCTCACCAAAAGTCAATGAAGAATTGGTAATCGAATCAATTTGTAAAACATTTTTATAAAAAGCATTACCTGAAATCGTATTTACTCCAAAAAATACAGGTCTTGTAGTTGTCATTAATGCTATTGCACCGCCTTTAGGATTTAAAAACATTACTTCTCCAGCACTAACCCTAGTTGGATCGTCGTACTTTGTAAACTCACAAGTAGAAGACATAAAAAGAGGAAGATTAGAGAGATTGGTAAAATTAGAAATTTGATCTATAGATAAAATTCTCTCTTCTGCAGCACCAGATGGACCACCGTGCCCAACATAGCTAATAACCAAAGCACCATTATAAAACTGATTATCAACCTGTTTATTAACCGTAGGGAAGCGTTCTCCTCCTGCTGTAGTAATTTGTTGAAATGCATCTGAATACAACTTAACAATATTCATTTCTGGATGACTTTGTTTTAGAAACTTAGACTGCGGCTCTGCATCATTATTAATAAAATATCCACCTTCTTCATCGTCAGTTACTAAAACAACTTTTGAACGCCAATCTGTTTGTTTTGTACTTATTGACATATAGGCTTTGATTTTTGAAATCATCTGATCTGCCTGCTCAATGGAAGAAATTAACATTCTACCAACACCTATATCTAAAAGATCACTCCCATTCAATGATTCATTATCATCCATCATCCCAAAATAGTCATCCGATACCATTGCACTTAAAAAATCTTCAGAATCTTCAAACTGAAAAGTAGGTATATAATTATTATTCCCTTTTATCCTGTTCTTATAATCAAAGGTTCCATCGCCAAATAATAATAAATATTTTAATCGTTGACTAGCATTAAGCCTTTGCTTATTATACACACTACGTGCAAATTGTTTAATAGCAGTTGGATCCATTTCACCAGAAGAAAATTCATTATAAATTTCTTGATCCGTAGCAACAAATACCCTCAACCCCTCATTTTCATGTAACGTTTTTAATTCATTTGCTTTTTGTAAAAATTCAATTGGAGTTACAATAATCATATCAACTAAATCAACAGCATGTAAATTTTGACTTTTAATAGGATATAACGCTGAGACTACTGATTTAACTGATTGATAATCATAAAAAGAATATTTTTTTAAACTAGACATCGTATCAAAAAAAAATGATTTATCATTTTCATTCTGTACTTTGATGTTAATTAATTCTGTTGGATTCGAAACATCCATTAATTTATAGTTATTTTTTTTATTGAATGAATACTTTAGATTGCCTTTATTAATAAATCTAGGATTTGATAAAAAACCATCAATATTTTCAACATTTAGATCTTTGTAACCATTTAATTCTATTTTATCAATAAAAAATTTAACATTTGGACTATTTCTAATTAAATCTATTCTAATATTATTAAATCCTATACTATTTTCGATATTAAATAATTTATCTATTCTAATATATTCAGATGATACTGAAGGTAAATCAATTTTACCTATATAAATATTATCTGTGTATATATTTAAATAACTTCCGGCTTGTCTTGCATCAGTTGCACCAGAAATTGAAAGTTTTAAATTGCTTGTTTTTTGTTGAAATTTTTTGAATGGTATCTGTATACTTTTTTCATAATCCAATAATTCACCATACCATCTTTTACCTGCAAAAACTAAAGAAGTATCTTCCTTTTCGTGAATCTCGTATTCTAAAAATTTATCAATAATGTTAGTTACTGTAACAAAACTATTGTCGATATACTTAACTAATTTACTGTTTGTTAAATTAGAAACCCTTAAAAAATATGAGCAATAGTTTGTATAAATATTTAGATCTCTTTTAAACAAACTATCCTTACTTAGGTAATCATATTTATTAGGACCTGATGTAAAGAAAACAATCGCATCATTTTCATTAAAAACACCATCTTCAGCTCCTTCATACAAAACACTATTTTGAACTAAATCTAAATCCAAATAACTAGAATTTAATTCAGGTAATTTTCCCGTTGAATTTCCATAAATATGAAAGGAAGAAAATCCTAGACTTACAGGATCAAATCCTAATTCCTTTAATTGATTGTAAGTTATTTTATAAAAACCTTGATTATCAATCCGAAAACGAAACCATTTACTTGATTCGTCTGATAAAATGGAATTTTTTACTAAACTACGTTTCTTAATACGAAATTCATCAACATTTTGTATTTCAAATACTACTTTCTTGACCTTTTGAATAAAATTATCTTTAAATACTATACATGAAAACTGTATGTTAATAAACTTTTCTTCATTTTCGATATCATTACTTGAATTAAATAAAAAAACTGAATCAACTTCAATATTGTTCTTTTTAATAAATTCTATTTCGTTTACATTAAATTTTTCATAAATAACGTCTTTAACAAAGATTTTAAAATTATCATTCACCTTTCTAGTAATAAATATTTTAGGTGATTTTTTTTCAAAAATAAAATTTTCAGGAACAGGTAATTTTGAACCATCTTTAATGATAGTATCTTCCCCCCAATTTAAATCAATTGAAATAAACTGAGAAAAACAAAAAGAGTTATTGATATACAATAAAAGGAATAAAATGAATATACTTCTACTCAAAACAATTAAATTTAAAGATCAAAAAGCACAAATTAAAGCATCTTAAATCAACAGTAAACTTAAAAAAAAAGTGCTAACTAATTTACTGCCCATAAAAATATTCGAAAATTATTAGTATTATTGTCGACTGTTACACAAAGATTTTGAAGCTAACTTCCAAAATGAATATTGGATGAACAAATATATTAAGTCACTGATCATATTGATAATGATACTTTTAAATAAAAGTATTATAGCTCAAGAACCTACTTTTACGCAGTTTTATGCAAACCCTATTTATTTAAATCCTGCATTTGCAGGTTCAAATAAATGTCCACGAATTAATATGAATTACAGAAATGAATGGCCAAATCTTTCTGGGAATTATGTTACATACAGCACATCATATGATAAATTTGTAAAAAGTATTGCTGGTGGTCTAGGAGTTTTAGCTACTTATGATCAACAAGGTAAAGGAACAATAAATACCGCAATGCTAGGATTAGCTTACTCTTACCATCAGAAAATTAATCGCAAGTTTTCTATGTTATTTGGAACTAGAGCAGCATATTTTCAAAAAAGTATTGACCCTACAAAACTCACATTCAACGATATGATTGATAGATATAAAGGGTTTATATATCCAACTTCAGATAAAATTGGAGATAATCAAATTAATGTTCAGTTTTTCAATGCTTCTGTAGGTATATTAGGATACTCAAAGAAATTCTTTGCCGGATTAGCCGTTCACAATCTTAATATGCCAAATGAATCTTTAATAAAGAATGGGGTTTCAGGTCAAAAAATGAGATTTACATTTCACACAGGAGCAGATATTAAAATTGGTGGATCTAGATCAAGATACAGCAAACCTACGTCACTTATGCCAAATATTATTTTTCAATACCAACAAGGGTTCATGGAAATAAACTTTGGTACATATGTTAAACATGGTAATTTTACTTTTGGAGCATGGTATAGAAATAGAGATGCATTTATTTTATCGTTGGGTATAAGTACTAAAGCTTTTAGAATGGGGTATAGTTATGATATTACAGTATCCAAGTTAAATAATGGTGTTTCTTATGGATCACATGAAGTTTCAATGGCATTAAATTTAAGTTGTGGTGAGAAACCTGTTAATCATAGGAATTTATCTTGTCCATCATTTTAATTTTTTATTTTTTTGTAACTTTTATAATTTTTTACGTTTAACAATATAAAACAGCTGATTTAAAACTATGAATATGAAAATTTATCAGTTAATCGCAATTTCCTTTTTAACAATTGGCATTTTGCAATCTTGTGGTTCAGAAGCATCTACTGCTACAAGTTGGGATTATAATAACTCAGACAATGGTGGTTTTGAAAAAGTAAACAACTATGAACAAGAAACTGGACCTGGGTTAGTATTTATTGAAGGTGGTTCATTTACCATGGGTAAAACAGAACAAGATGTAATGTATGATTGGAACAACAGAGCAGCACGAGTAAGTGTTTCTACGTTTTATATGGACCAAACTGAAGTTACAAATTTTCATTGGGTAGAATATCTTTATTGGATACAAAGAGCTTATGGAGCTGATTTCCCTATGGTGTACAAAAATGCACTTCCTGATACACTTTGTTGGAGATCTCCACTTGGATTCAATGAAAAATTTGTAGATTATTATTTACGCCATCCAGCATACAGAGATTATCCTGTTGTAGGTGTTTCTTGGTTACAGGCGTCTGATTATTGTAAATGGAGAACTGACCGTGTAAACGAATATATTTTGATTCGTGAAGGTATTTTAGAAGGTTATAACGTTGAAGCTACTGGCCCAACTACTTTCAATACAGAAGCATATCTTTCTGGTCAACATGAGGGTGGTGCAAGTGTACCAGATTTAAATCCATCAAATACCGAAGGAACTAGAAAAGTAAGAATGGAAGACGGTTTCTTACTTCCAAGGTATCGACTACCAACTGAAGCAGAATGGGAATTTGCATCATATGGTTTAATTGGTAATATTGATAACGGACAAGAAAATTACACTGATCGTAAGATTTATCCATGGAATGGACATTGGGTTAGAAACGATGGGGAAGAATTTAGAGGTATGATTAGAGCTAATTTTGCCAGAGGTAAGGGTGATTTTATGGGGATTTCTGGTAATCTAAATGATGGTCACGATGCTACAGGTCCTGTAGATGAGTATTGGCCAAATGATTTTGGATTGTACAACATGGCAGGAAATGTATCTGAATGGGTTATGGATGTTTACAGACCACTTTCTACTGAAGACTTTGATGAATTCAGACCGTTTAGGGGTAATGTTTTTACAACTAAAATTTTAAATAACGAAGGTGCTATCGCTACTAAAAATGAACAAATTACATATGACGTCCATGGAATGAAAGAATTTCTGAACGAATTTGAAAGAGTTAGATACCAACGTATTTCAGCAAGTTCTCACGATGTTTCTGACACAACTATTCCTGAAGGAATTATGAAAAAAAATATGTCAAGAAATCCAGTAAGAAAGGGATATGCACCTGACCAATTTTATGTATCTCATGGAAATAAAAAAGATAGCATTGAACTTTCTATAATTAAAAGAATAAATGGTATTTTGGACACAGCTATCATGTACAAAAATGATAAATATGAATATGAAGCATCTAATATAGTTCAAGAAAAAATATTTAATGAAGTCTTTGCAGAATCACTAAGAAAAGGTCCGCAAGATACTGAATATGATTTTGAAGTAATAACTCTTTTAAGAGATGGTTTCGGATCTTATGTATTAAATACACCAGGTAAATTAAAATACAGAAATGTTACTGAAGAAGAAAATATTGGTAGACTTAACTACAGACGAGATGATTATGTTGATTATTTAGATGGAGATATAGAAAGTTCAATATTTTTTGATAACAACAAACGTAAAAATGACATCAATCAAGCTACTCGTGACCCTAATCTAATTATGTATCAAAGTGAACATGAACAATATGGTCTTGATGGTAATGAAGTTAAAAAAGGATATAATCCTGAAGATGATAATCCTCAAACAGTTGCATGGCCAACAACACTTGTTTCAGATAAGTCAAGAGTATACAAAGGTGGATCATGGAAAGATAGAGCATATTGGCTTGGTGGTGGTACGAGAAGATTTTTAGATGAAGATAAGTCTCTTTCTACACTAGGATTCAGATGTGCAATGGATCGATTAGGAGGTTCAAAAAGTCTCGAGTCAGAGCACAGAAATGCAAAAGCAAGGAAAAAAGGAAAATAATTCTTAATATTAGCCCCTACTTAAGGGGCTTTTTTATTTATTATTATTATGGAATTTGAATTATACTACGAAACAACTGGTGTGTCAATTGATACCAGGAAAATAGAAAAAAACAACTTATTTATATGTTTAAAAGGTAATAATTTTAATGGGAATGATTTTGTAATTCAAGCATTAGAAAAAGGTGCTAAATATGTAATCTCAGACGATATAAAAAATAAAAAAATTAAAAATGTAATTCTAGTTGAAAACTCATTAAAATACCTTCAAAATCTAGCTAATTACCACCGCAATAAATTTGATATCCCTATAATTGGAATTACAGGTACGAATGGAAAAACAACAACTAAAGAACTTGTTTCAATTGTACTTTCTCAAAAATATAATACTCTTTTCACAGAAGGAAATTTGAATAATCATATTGGTGTCCCACTTACCCTTTTAAAATTAAAAAAGAATCATGAAATTGCCGTAATTGAAATGGGCGCAAATAAACCCGGCGATATAAAAGAACTTGTCGATATCACACAACCTACACACGGTATAGTCACCAATATGGGTAAAGCACATTTAGAAGGTTTTATTTCATTTGACGGTGTGCAAAGAACAAAAAGTGAAATGTATGATTTTCTTTCTAAGAATAATTCTACCATATTTTACAATGAAGATGATGAAATTTTAAAATCAAATTTAATAAATCACAAAATCAATTTAATCCCCTACTCTTCAAATTTTGATTCGTATATAAAGGGGAAATTAATATCGATGACTCCATACATAAAAATGGAATGGAAACATCAAGAGTATCAATCACCTATTATTGAATCAAAAATGATTGGTTCATATAACTATTATAATTTTCTTGCTGCGATTTGCATAGGTAAATTCTTTGGAGTTGAAAATGAAAAAATTAATCATGCGATTAGTAACTATGAGCCTTCAAATAACCGTTCTCAAATTGAAAAAACTGAAAATAATTTAATCATACTAGATGCATACAACGCAAATCCAACAAGTATGAAAAATGCAATTGAAAGTTTTAATTCTATGGAAGCAGAGAATAAACTTTTAATACTAGGTGATATGTTCGAGCTTGGAGCTGATTCAATAGAAGAGCACAAACGTATTATAGAGCTCACCAAAACGTTAAAATTAAAAACGCTATTTGTTGGTGAACATTTTTATAATATAAACGAAAAATCCGATTCACTTTTTTTCAAAAATAAAGATGAAATCAAATCGTATTTATCAAAAAATAGACCTAATAATAATTTGATTTTACTCAAAGCATCAAGAGGTATTGGTCTTGAAACCATAAAAGATATTTTATAAAAAAAGGGTGAATTCCTTCACCCTTTTACTATTTCAAATAGATTCTATTAACCTAAAATCCCTCTTGAGATTACAATTTTTTGTACTTCTGAAGTACCTTCGTAAATCTGAGTAATTTTTGCATCACGCATCAAACGTTCTACATGGTATTCTTTCACATATCCATAACCACCATGAATCTGAACAGCCTCAACCGTTTGTTCCATTGCTACTTTAGAAGCATACAACTTTGCCATAGCTCCAGATTGATCATAATTTCTATCTAAATCTTTATCAACGGCAGATTTATACACTAATAATCTAGCTGCTTCAATTTCTGTTCCCATATCTGCAAGTTTAAATGCAATTGCTTGATGGTGAGAAATTGGTTTTCCAAAAGCAGCTCTTTCTTTAGAATACGCAGTAGCTAATTCAAAAGCTCCTGAAGCAATCCCAAGTGCTTGAGCAGCAATCCCTATTCTCCCACCAGCAAGTGTTTTCATAGCAAATTTGAATCCAAAACCATCTTCCCCTATTCTATTTTCTTTAGGAACCTTTACATCATTAAAAATTAACGTATGTGTATCACTTCCACGAATTCCCATTTTATCTTCTTTTGCACCTACGATAAACCCTTCCATTCCTCTGTCTACGATTAATACATTAATCCCTTTGTGTCCTAATTCAGTGTTTGTCTGTGCTATAACTAAATATGTTGAAGCTGAAGAACCATTTGTTATCCAGTTTTTTGTACCATTTAACAAATAATAATCCCCCATATCAATTGCAGTAGTTCTTTGTGATGTTGCGTCCGATCCTGCTTCAGGTTCAGATAAACAAAAAGCACCAATCTTTTCTCCCTTTGCAAGAGGAACTAGGTATTTCTGTTTTTGTTCTTCAGTACCAAACTTCTCTAATCCATAACAAACTAATGAATTATTTACAGACAAACAAACAGATACAGATGCATCAACTTTTGAAATTTCTTCAATTGCAATAGCGTAAGAAAGTGTATCCATACCTCCACCACCATACTTAGGATCTACCATCATTCCCATAAATCCTAATTCACCTAACTGTTTAATTTCATCAGTCGCGAATTTTTGATCTCTATCTCTTTCTATTACGCCTGATTTCAATACATTTTGAGCGAAATTTCTTGCAGCGTCTCTTACTGCCAAATGTTCTTCTGTAAGTTCAAAATTCATATTTCTTAATTTATTTCAACTATGTTTGTAAAAGTAAAACAAATTATTTCGTTTAGATTCTTTAATTCTAAATTAATTCATACTAATAATAAAAATCATGAAAATAATCAGCTTAATGTCCGGAACTTCATTAGATGGGGTTGATATAGCTTATTGTAATTTTATTAAATCAGGTGATGCTCAATATGAATTCGATTTAATTAACGCCAAAACATACAAATATACACCAGAAATAAACGAACAATTAAATGGTGCAATTCATTATAATTCTTTTGATTACCTTAAATTTGATAAAGAACTTGGTTTTATATATGGAGAGATTATCAATCAGTTTGTAAAAGAATTCAATATTGATAAAAAAGATGTCAACCTAATTGCATCACACGGACACACAATTCATCATCAGCCTAAAAAATTTGTTACATCTCAAATAGGTCATGGAACAGCCATTGCTATCAATACAGGTTTAAAAGTTATTAATGATTTTAGAATAAAAGACGTTTTACTTGGCGGTCAAGGAGCTCCCCTTGTTCCTGTTGGCGATAAGTTACTTTTTTCAAGTTATGCTGACGGATTCTTAAACATTGGTGGAATTAGTAACATCTCTTTTGAAAAAAATAACATTGTCTATGCATTTGATGTTTGTCCTGGAAATTTACCTTCAAATCATTATGTTGCTGAACGAAATTTAATTTATGACAAAAATGGAGAAATTGCTTCTAGAGGAAAAGTTAATGAAAATGTTAAAGATGAACTCAATCAACTTAATTTTTACAAACAAAACTATCCTAAATCATTAGGCATTGAATGGTTAATTTCAGATTTTTACCCAATATTAGACTCAAAAAATCTTACATTAGAAGATAAACTAGCCACGATAAATGAACATATCGCTAAACAAATCAGTTTAATTATAAAAAGGAACAATATCAAAAAA
>CANHVK010000077.1 GCA_947464135.1 Flavobacteriia bacterium
AAAATCCATAACACAATTAATTCCATAGGTTTTATGGGGTTGAATCGATATACCTAATGAGTTGAAGTTTTTATGTAATATATTCTCTCTATGCCCCAAATCGCTTATACCATCATCAATTAATAAACTCATGAAAATTTCTATTGCACCATAACTTCCATAGCTACAATTTTCTCCAAGAATACCGAATTTACCTTTTAAGAATTTTTTGGAGCGAGAAGAGAAACCATCGTGTCCGACTTTTCCTTTTTCACCCATCGATTTTGCATGAAATTTAGCCATTTCATAAAGATTAAAGTCTGGTTTTAATATTCGTAATGGTTTTCCTTGGTTTAAAGTTGATATCAAACTTTTAACATATGGATTTTTAATATCTAGTTGCTTATTATCAATGTATTCTTTAAAATAGGTTTCGCAAAATAATTTAGGATTTACTCTAACCAAATTGCAATACATGAGGATTTCTGTCTCAGTAGAATCCATAAATTTATTTGAATTGCCACTTTTCGCCCAGCTTAGTTCTTGTGGTGTCCATTTATAATAGGGGTATTTTTCTTGAGCGGATATTAAAAAACAATTAAAGAATAAAAGTAACAGAATACCTTTTTCAAAAAGATTTTTTTTACAAGTTGCTAGCTTTGAAAGACTTATTTTCGAATAAAGTTTAATTAAGATTTTAAGAAAGTTTAATATTACCATTTTAGTTTTTGTTAACTTTAAGATAAAGTATTAAACCAATTATTAAAATAAAAGCAGCGATAGCAAAAATGACACCATGGTTATACGAGTAAATAAATCCAGCGGTCAACGGAATTAATACACGATAAAGTGCCTGTAAACTATGGTTCGTACCTTGTAATAATCCTTGTTTGGTATCATCTACAGAATTAGAAAGTTGTGAATTATATGAAGGATCAAATAAACCTTCACCAATTACTATAAAAATGACTGCAGTGAAAATAATATAAGGAGATTGAATATTATAACTTATAAAAAGAAGCGCCAAACCGATACTCAATCCAGTTAAACCTATTGCCCCTAATTTTTTCTCATTCCATTTTTTTAATAAAAGAGGGAGTAGAATTACCCGTGATAGAATGTCACAAACACCAACGGTCATAAAAACAGCTCCGATAAATGTTGGTCCCCAATGAAATACGTCTTTCAAATAAACACTAGTGTTAAATTGCCAAATGATTAAACCAACAAAGAAAAATGCTCCCATAAATAATAATTTACGTGCATCTTTTAATTTAAACACTACATTAAATTGATGGTATAAATTAAAACTATTCATGTTAAACGTTGAACTTCTTTTTTCTTTTGGTAATGATTCAGGTAAAAGAAATATAATACAAAGAATAGAAATTAGTGTTATTCCAGCAGTAACAAAAAATGGTAAAGTAATGGAAATGGCACCTAATAATCCGCCTATACCAGGACCTATCATGAAGCCTAAACCGATAGCACCACCAAGGATTCCAAACCAACGACTTCGTTCTGATGATACTGTGCTATCCGATATATAAGCAAATAAGGTGCTTTGATTACCAGCTGTTAAGCCATCAATAATTCTTCCTAAAAATAAAATCCATATGGCACCACCAAAACCGAGTAAAAAATAACCTATTGCTGAACCTAATAAACTTAAAACTAAAATCGATTTTCTTCCAAATCTATCACTTAGAGCTCCAAAAATAGGTGCTGCAAAAAAAGTACATAAAGCAAAAACAGAAACTAATGCGCTCATGTAGGTTGCTACTTCTTTTTCAGAGACATATTCAGCTAAAAGAAAAGGAAGTATAGGTAAAACTATTGTTAATCCTATAGCGTTTAAAACAGTAATTCCAGTAATTATCCAGAGATTTTTATTTTTAATCATTTTACTTTTTTAGCAGTATTTTTTTTACAAGACTAAATATTTTCATAAAAATTACTGCCAAAACCCCCACTGTTAGTCCTACACTTAATTCTGCAAGTGTTGAAGGTAAATTATGAGTCAAATCATGAATTTGTTCTACATTATGTAAAAAAATTCCACCAGCCACTAGTATCATAGCAATAGTTCCTACGACTGCTAATATTCGAATTACAAATGGTAGGGTTTTAACTAATAAATTGCCAATGCCCATTAATATTCCCGGTTTATTTTTACTAATGGTTATTAGCTTTAGACCCATATCATCCATTCGAACTATCAAAGCAACAATCCCATAAACTCCTATCGTTGCAAGAAAAGCAACAACACTTACTACAAGAATTTGAACATTTAAAGCTTTTTCAATAACTGTTCCCAGTGCAATGATGATTATTTCAATAGATAAAATGAAATCCACGAAAATTGCTCCTTTTACCTTATTGTTTTCATATTCAATAGGATCGTCGATAACTTCTTCATCTTCTAGTTGACCATTCACTTTTTTTCTATGAAATAGATATTCTACTATTTTCTCTGTTCCTTCATAGGCTAAATAAACTCCACCTACTATAAGAATGAAAATGATAGCTTTTGGAAAAAAAGCACTTAATAGAAATGCGATTGGTAGGATAATTAGTTTATTTAACAAGGATCCTTTTGTGATTTTCCATAATACAGGTAATTCCCTGGAAGAAACAAACCCAGATGCTTTTTCTGCATTAACAGCTAAATCATCAGATAAAATACCAGCTGTTTTTTTAGAAGCGACTTTACTCATTGCAGCTACATCGTCCATTAAGTAAGCAATATCATCTAACAATGCAAAAAAACTGGATGCCATAAACTTTTGTTTTAAAATATTCAAATTTACTAGAAAGTTTGAATATACAATAGAACTCAAATTAAAGGAGAATGTTTAAAATACAATTCTATTTTTAGTTATAAAATAGTGTTGATAAATAGATTCTTTTGGTAAATGAACAAAGTGATAAGATTTGATTCTAATTTTAAATTAGCATTCAATAGATCATAACCATAAAAATTCATTATTAATGATGCTTGTTTTATTAATCAATTGATTCTATTTACAAATTACTAATTTTGATTAAAATTTACTTCAGGTATTTTTGACTTAAAAATGTAATTTGTTGTAAAATAAAATAGAATTTTCGATTATGTTTAAAGAAAATCAAAAAATTATAGATTATAAAAATATCAAAGTATTTAAAGGACTAAATGCGTTGCGTTTTTTTGCCGCTTTTTTAGTTTTAATGCACCATAGTGAAACAATTAAAAATAATAATGGGATAACTAATTTTGAATGGCTAGGTCTTTTTAGAAATGGTAGTAATGCAGTAACTTTTTTTTTCGTTTTAAGTGGTTTTTTGATTACATATTTATTACTAAAAGAATCAGAAAAAACGAACACAATTGATATAAAAAAGTTTTATTTTAAGAGAGTTCTAAGAATTTGGCCGCTCTACTTTTTATTGGTTTTTATTGGTGCAATTGTTTTGCCAATGGCATTTTCAATTTTGAATGTGAATTATGATATGCCTTATACTTTAGGTGAAACTTGGTACTATTTTTTATTTTTTCTACCAGGACTAGTTACCTGTTTTTTTGGACATCATTTTTTAGAACCCCTTTGGTCAATTGGAGTTGAAGAGATGTTTTATTTAATTTGGGCACCCCTGTTTAAATTAAGTAGGGATAAGATTTTTAGATTGTTAACCCTGGTTTTGATTTTCAAATTAGTTTTGAATATTCTAGGTAGCTACTTTTTTAAAGATGAATTGTTCAATTATATTTTGAGTACATTTAGATTTGAGTCAATGACAATTGGTGGTTTAGGAGCTTATTTTTTATTTACAAAAGGTTGTCAATTTACCCAATTAAAAGTATTTAATTCAAAAGTACAAATGATCATTTTATTCATTCTCTTCATTTATTTATTATTTCATACAAATATTGATAATAACATATGGAATGCTATTTTCAAAAATAAATTTATATCCCCATTGTTAATTGATTTATTGTTTTTGTATTTGATTCTTTGTGTTTCTGTTTTAGAAAATAGTTTGTTCCGATTTGATTCTAAATTACTATCATACCTAGGAGAAATATCTTATGGAATTTACATGTATCATATGTTAGCTGTTTTTTCTATAATATTGTTTCTTAAAAAATATTTATTACAAATGAATGTTTTTCTTGGTTCAATTATTTTTTATTTTTCAGTAACCATTCTAACGATTTTAATTGCTAGTTTATCTAAAAAGTTTTTCGAAAATTACTTTCTTAAAATCAAAAATAAATTGGATTAATTAATGATTAATTGATTTTGATTTTTTTAAATGTTACATTGGAATTATGCATCCTTTTCCATAACATTCTTAATTATAAAGAAGAATTATTAAAATCAAATTAATTATCTAGTTGATAGTAAACTAATCAATTTCTCCGTTGGTTTTTGTGTTGCAAATAAATCATTAGTTAATAATAATGGACCATCTAAATCTACCCAATCGGCTAAACCAGCAATTTGTTTGGAAGCATCGTTCACCACACTGGATTCACTCATACAGCCGATGATGCTTTTTAATTCCATTTCTTGAGCACGTTTTAAGCAAGCTATACCTTCAGAAATTCCACCACATTTCATTACTTTCAAGTTGATTCCATCAAAGTATTTGACCACTTTTTCTAAATCTTGAAAATTTTGAAAACTTTCATCTGCAATTACCGGAATCGGACTGCGCGATTTTAACCAAGCGTGACTCTCTAAATCTTCTTTGTGAAAAGGTTGTTCGATGTAAGCAACACCTTCATCAGCCAATCGATGGGTAAGTTTTAACACTTCATTTCTATCCGAAAACCCTTGGTTAGCATCGATGGTATATGGTTTGTCTGTCAGTCTTTTGTAGGTGTTGATGATGCGATTTACTTCCTGTTCATTTACCTTTAATTTGTAATATTCCATTGAAGGATTATCGTTGAATTTACGTTCTAACTCAGCATCATCAGCAATTCCAAATGTAAACGAAGTTCCTTTGGTGTTTTCAGGCAGATTGTATTGCGCTGTGATGGATAAGCCTGTTGTGGCAGTTCGTAAATTATGTAACGCAATATCTAAAGCACCTATACAGAAATAACTATCTGGAAACAAGTTTTTCAAATAAGAGGAGTAGGCTCCAATATCTTCCGTGTTTGTTGGTAGTGGTGTGTTTGATATTAATGTTTTAAATGTTTCTAATGTTTCCGAATAGTAAGGAATAAAAACACATTCCCCCCACGCAGTAAATTCGCTTTGACGTAGTAAAACATACACATTGTCCGTACCTGTTCGTTCTGTGTGTGCAATTCGAAACGGATATTTGAAATTCAATCTGTACGGGAAATAGGATAAGTAAATAGGTGCGTTCATACAAATGTGTTTTATGAAACAAATGTAACTTATGTTGCAATCTGTAAAATTGCTTTTTCGGATATTTACCAAAAAAAGGATGTTAGAAAGAATAAAACGCCCGTTATCTTTTCGTAGATTGCTATTTTTAGGAATGGGATTATTTATTGGAATCTCTTCAATTAAGCAAGGTGAGATAATTGGGATTTTGGCAGGAACCTATTTTTTCTCAATGGGTTTGTTTACTTTAGGTTGTGCAGATAATTGTGGTATTCCTGAGCAACGCTTTTCTGCTAATAAAGAAGGGAATACCGAAGAAATTGAATACGAAGAAGTAAAATAAATAGGATGCAAGCAGATTTTTGGAATTTACGATACGCAGAGAAAGAATTCGCTTATGGCGAAAAACCAAATACTTTTTTTGCTGAAAAATTAGAAACATTGTCCCCTGTAACTCTTTTGTTACCAGCAGAAGGAGAAGGGAGAAATGCTATTTTTGCTGCAAAATTAGGTTGGAAGGTTACTGCGTTTGATTACAGTTCGGAAGGAAAAAATAAAGCATTACAATTGGCTGAAAAGGAAGATGTAAAAATTGATTATCTTGTTTCTTCGTTAGAAGATGTATCTTTTGAAGAAAGTTCATTTGATGTGATTTCACTCATTTTCGCTCATTTCCCTGGAGCAGGAAGAATTACTCAATTTCAACGAATGGAACAATGGTTAAAACCGGGAGGTAAAGTAATTATTGAGGTATTTAGTAAAAATCACTTGAAATATGTTAACCTAAATCCAAAAGTAGGTGGACCGAAAGAAGAATCGATGTTATTTTCAAAAGAGGAGCTTATTGAATCGTTTCCATCAGTTACTTGGGAATACATGAATGAGGAAGAAGTTACACTTGAAGAAGGTGTTTTTCATCAAGGTGTTGGTATGGTGATTAGAGCGGTAGGTAATAAAAAGTAAATTAACCTTTTGAAAATGATTTCATATCATTCATTACTTTTTATTGTTTTGTATATTTGAAACAAAAAAAATGTTTCGATTTAAATATTTATTAGCTGGATTTTTAATTCTTTTTATTCATTTTTTATTTAACTCTTGTAAAAAAGAAGATTCATTACAACAAACAACATTCGATCAGAAATTATTAATAGGTAAATGGCAGTTAAATAGTACTGTTTTTTATAAATATAATGCTGATAATACAGGGACTACTTGGGATGTCTCTGATCCCGACATAACCGAAGAAGATGCTCAAAAGTTCAATTGGAAATTGGATGGATCTAAATTGACCGAAAATCATTATTTAGAGACAACAGGTGGCACTTTACCAAAAAACTACACAATTACAGAATTGACAGCTTCAAAATTTTCTAAAAAAGATAATTTTGATAAAGTTCAAACCTTTACTAAAGTTAATTAATGTATGAATTTTAAATATTGGTTTAAAAAAATCACAATTTATTTATCTATAATTGTTTCTATACTTTTAATTGCAATTTTTTGCCTATTATGGTTTGTTTTTACACCTGGAAAATTAACCCCTATCATTAAAAATCAATTACCTTCACTCGTTACTTGTAAGTCTGAAATTGAAGATGTTGAACTTACTTTTTTTAGTACGTTTCCTGAGTTTGGTATTAAGGTAAATAATTTAAAGTTCATTAATCCTACAAAAAATGCATTGAATGATACCTTGTTACATGCAGGTTCACTAACAGGAATTGTAAATGTAAGCGAGTTTTTATTTAATAATAAAGTAATTATAGAAAAAGTAGCATTAATTGATACTAAAATCAATGCTTTTATTGACAAAAATGGAAAAACTAATTTTGATATTGCTGTTAAAGATACAACACCTAAAGAGCAATCAGAATTTGATTTAGATCTAATAAATTTAAAAAATCTTCGATTTGAAAATCTCAATGTAAATTACACAGATTTGTCTCAAAAAATCGGATTAAATATTAATGATTTTGATGCTGAAATTGAAGGAGTTTATAAAAAAGATTTTTTATCAACTACTATTGATATTCAAAATTCAAAGATTAACTGTCAATATGAAGGAGTAAATTATTTAAATGACTTGTCATTGGAAATTAAACTTCCTTTTAATTATGATTTTGAAGGTCAGAAAATTGATTTTAAACCAAGTACCTTTTTGATAAATCAAAATGAGTTGAATTTTGATGGTCAGATTTCATTTTCAGATGATTTCAATAAAATGAATACGAATATCAATTATTTTTTGAATGAATCATATATTAGTAGTTTGATTGCTTTAGTTCCAAAAGAGTTTTCAAGTAACTTTAAAGGATTAGATCTAACAGGTTTTGTTTCAACTAAAGGAAATATTAAAGGAGAGTTTTCGGATAATCAAATGCCTATTTTAACATCTACACTTTCTCTAAAAGAAATTAATGTTAATTATCCTTCAGTTTTTCCTACTTCAATTAAAGATTTAGGATTTTATTGTGATTTTGAAACTGATTTTTCTTCAGATTCATCTTCTTATCTAAAGATCAACAGTGCCAAGTTAGATTTGGCAGAATCATCAGTTTTTACAACAGGTTTAGTGAAAAATTTATTTAGTCAGTTTAATTCTAAAGTATCAATTAACTCTTCCATTCATTTAGCTGACTTAACATCGTTATTACCCAAAGAAACTGTTGATGAATTAAATGGTGTTATTTCTTCAAGAATTGAAAGTGAGTTTAATTTAGTTCAAATAGATCACTTTATAAATAAACTTACATTTAGTAAAACTCCTTTGAATGAAATTCCCAAGTCAGGTTTATTTGATCTACAATTAAAACTTAAAGATGTAAGTGTAAAGTCAAAAAAGATCCCTTTTACATTTAATTCGCTCTCTACGAATTTGTCATTTAACACTGATTTTATTGAAAATAAAAACACAGAATTATCAATAGATAATTTTAAAATGGTTACACCCAAATCTACGTTAGCATTTTCAGCTAAAGTGAATGATTTGTTTGGGAAGAGATTATGTGTCGTTAAAACTAAATCCTTTCTTAACTGTGCTGAATTTAATTCTCTAATTCCTAAAGATATGCATCTTAATATGGCTGGGAAAGTCGATGTTGATTTAGATGGTGAATTTTATGTTCAGGATGTTTTAGAAAATAAATTAACTAAAATTAAAAGTAACGGAAAACTATCTTTTGCTTCTTTTTATATGAATTATGAAGATTATGGTTTTCAAACAGATTTTTCAAATTTAAATTTTAAACTTTCCGGAATTGAAAAATCTTTTTTGACTGGAAATTTTAAATCATCAAATCTTCATGCGAAACAAAAAAATGAATTTAATGCGAAATTGATTAATTCAGCTTTTTCATTTGAAACTTCAGATATTACTAATACCAATTTATTACCTAAAGTTTCTTCAAATTATTTCGTGGAAAAAATAATTTATGATTCTAAAGATCTTTCTGTGGATCTGGTAAAACCAAATGGAAAAGTTACTTTACGATCTAAGAAAGGTTCTACATCTGAAAAAGAAATAAAATTAGCATTTAGTAGTGACCAGTTAAATGCTAAAATAGAAGGGAATCATATTATTTACGAAAATATAAAGTTAAATACTGACTTAATTAATGATGACAACCAAAAAGAGCTTCTAATGCAGTGGCTTGGTAATGGTAACTTAAATATATCTCAATTTAATGTTAAACTTCAAGATTTAAATTACCCAATTCAGATCCCTTCATTGAGTTTGAATTTTACTCCTGAAAAATTTTCAATCTCAGAGTGTGATATGAAAATTAATAATTCTGCTTTTAGTTTAAAAGGTGATTTAATGAAT
>CANHVK010000078.1 GCA_947464135.1 Flavobacteriia bacterium
AAAAAGGAATTGAATATTTCTTATGGTGTTAAAATCAAGACGTTAAGCACAGGTAAATTAAAAGGGCTTGGTTTAGAAGAAGGTATGATTATAACGAAATTAAATAATGAACCAGTTGAAAATGTTGAGCAATTAACGTCAAAATTGAGTTCTGGGAACAAAGGTGTATTACTTGAAGTTATGACTAAAAGTGGTAAAAAAGATTATATCGGTTTTGGACTGTAAGTTTATTTAATTTAACATATTAAAAAATGAGGGGAGTGTAACTATTTGACTTATCCCTCGTTTTTTATTTTATGTAGGAACAATTAACAATTCAATATTCAGTTATTCACTTTTAATTAATTTAAGTAAAATAAATTTGGAATTCCGCGAAAATTGATTGTACATTTGCAACCTATTATTTTTGGTCAATCCTGAATAAAGAGTTTTATTTGAAATGAGACAACTTAAAATCACAAAGTCGATTACTAATCGCGAAAGCCAGTCTTTAGATAAATATCTACAAGATATTGGTAGAGAAGAACTAATTACCGCTGAAGAAGAGGTAGAATTAGCCCGAAAAATTAAACAGGGTGATCAAAGAGCCTTAGAAAAATTAACAAGAGCTAACTTACGTTTCGTTGTTTCTGTTGCAAAACAATATCAAAATCAAGGATTAACTCTTCCTGATTTAATCAATGAAGGTAATCTTGGTTTAATTAAAGCTGCTCAGAAGTTTGACGAAACAAGAGGTTTCAAGTTTATATCTTATGCTGTTTGGTGGATTAGACAATCTATTCTTCAAGCACTTGCTGAACAAGCTCGTATTGTTCGTCTTCCATTAAACCAAGTTGGTTCTTTAAATAAAATCAATAAGGCTTACTCTAAATTAGAGCAAGAATTCGAAAGACAACCTTCAGCTGAAGAACTAGCTGAAGCGTTAGAAGTTCCTGAAGATAAAATCAAAGAAAGTTTAAACGTATCTGGCAGACACGTATCAATGGATGCGCCGTTGTCTACATCTGAAGACGGTGGAACTTTAATGGATGTAATGGCTAATTCAGATGCTCCTAAAGCTGATCACGCGCTGATGGCTGAATCATTACAAAAAGAAATTGAACGTTCTTTAAGCACTTTGACTGATAAAGAGCGTGAAATCATCAGATTGTTTTTTGGTATCGGTATGAACCATGGTTTAACACTTGAAGAAATAGGTGCTAAATTCAATTTGACTAGAGAAAGAGTGAGACAAATTAAAGAAAAAGCAATTCGAAGATTGCGTCATACATCTCGAAATAAATTATTGAAATCTTACTTAGGATAGAATCGACGGCTGATGTATTGAATACACAGCCGTTTTTTAATTATAAATCAAAAACAAAAATCAAGCAAATGGAATCTGCTGTTAGTTATGAGAAAGTTTTGAATGATCATGTTCAAAAAGAGCGTGCTGCTGTTGTATTAGCAAGCAAAACAGGTGAATTATTGTATGACAAAGGTATCGAGTTAGTATTATTTAGAAACCCTCTATTGGATAGAACAATTTCTGAATTATTAAACTTACACGATTATGCTAAAAATGTTGTAGGTAAAGAAATCGATGTATTTACTTCTTCTGAATTAGCTTCTGAAATTTACAATATGGACTTAGCTCCTGCTAAATTAGATATCGGTAAACTTTCTGCTGAGTGGATTTCTGAAAAAAATAATTTTGCTTCTAAAAGAGAATTCTTAGATAGCAAATTAGCTGGTTTCAATGTTGTTTCTGGCGCCCCAATCGAACCAAGAGATGTAGTTTTATACGGTTTTGGTCGTATCGGTCGTTTAGCAGCACGTGAGTTAATTACGCAGGCTGGTAAAGGTCAACAATTACGTTTACGTGCTATCGTAACTCGTGGTGCTACTGATAAAGATATCATCAAAAGAGCAGCGTTAATGAAAAATGACTCTGTTCACGGTGCTTTCAAAGGTACGGTTGAAGTTGATTTAGAAAAAAGAGCTTTAATTATCAATGGACAAATCGTTCAAATGATTGATGCTCCAACACCAGAAGGAGTTGATTATACTGCTTATGGAATTAACAATGCTTTATTGATTGACAACACTGGTGCTTTCACAAACAGAGAAGCATTATCAAGACATTTACAAGCGAAAGGTGTTGATAAAGTATTATTAACTGCTCCAGGGAAAGAAATTCCAAATGTAGTTTATGGTATTAACCAAGTGGAGTTAGACTTAGATAATGAAAACATTTTCTCTGCTGCTTCATGTACTACAAACGCTATTTCTCCAGTTTTAAAAGTAATTAACGATCATTTAGGTGTTGTTAAAGGACATATAGAAACTGTTCACGCATATACAAATGACCAAAATTTGTTAGATAACATGCACAAGAGCTCTCGTCGTGGTCGTTCTGCTGCTATCAACATGGTAATTACTTCTACAGGTGCTGGAAATGCTGTTACTAAAGTTATCCCAAGTTTAAAAGATAAATTAACTGCTAACGCAGTACGTGTACCTACTCCAAATGGTTCATTAGCTATCCTTAACTTGAATGTAGGTAAGAAAACAAACATTGAAGAAATCAACGCAATGTTAAAAGATGCTGCATTAAATGGTGACTTAGTAAATCAAATTTTCTATTCTTTTGATCCTGAGTTAGTATCAAGTGATATCGTAGGAAATACGTGTTGTTCAGTTTACGATTCTAACGCAACAATCGTTTCTCCAGATCAAGAAAACATCGTATTGTACGTATGGTACGATAACGAGTTTGGTTACACAAAACAAGTTATTCGTTTAGCGAAATACATTACTAAAGTTCAACGTAAGATTTATTATTAATCTACTATTGTTTTTACTTTATACTAAAAATCCCAGGAAATTAAATTCCTGGGATTTTTTTTATTTATGATTTTTTTATCATTCCTTCTCTTCTCAATAATGCTTTTGGATCCGCATCTCTTCCTCTAAATCTTTTATACAAAATGGATGGATGTTCACTTCCTCCTGCAGATAAAATATTGTCATGAAATGATTTAGCTACTTCTTTATTAAATATTCCTTTTTCTTTAAATGCTTCAAATGCATCAGCATCGATTACCTCTGCCCATTTGTAACTATAATACCCTGAAGAATATCCCCCTTGAAAAATATGTGAAAATGAACAACTTGTAATTGTCTCTTTCACTTTCGGAAATAAATCTGTCTCTTTTACAGCTTGTAATTCAAATTCTTTAACATTTTCTACATGCGATGTATCTTGGCTATGCCAAGCCATATCAATTTTCCCTAAACCAATTTGTCTTATTGCTGCTAAACCACTTTGGAAATTTGCACTATCTACAATTTTTTGAATCAATTCTTCTGGTATAGTTGCTCCAGTTTCATAATGTTTTGCAAATAAATCCAAACATTCTTTTTCATAACACCAGTTTTCAAGAATTTGAGACGGTAACTCTACAAAATCCCAATAAACGCTTGTTCCAGTGATGCTTGAGTAAGTACCATTTGCACACATACCGTGTAGTGCATGACCAAATTCATGAAAAAGGGTAGTGACCTCGTTGAAAGTTAGCAGGGAAGGTTTGTTCGCAGTTGGTTTAGTGAAATTACAAACAATTGAAATGTGCGGACGAATATTCACCCCATCTTCCACTTTTTGATTTCTAAATGAAGTCATCCAAGCTCCTTGTCTTTTTCCTGCTCTTGGGAAAAAGTCCATGTATAATAATGAAATATGGTTCCCGTTGTTATCTTTGACTTCATATGTCATAACATCAGGATGGTATTTTTCAATATCATTACGTAATTCAAAATTCAAATTATATAATTTATTAGCAGTTTGAAATACGCCATCAATTACATTCTCTAATTTGAAATAAGGTTTTAACACTTCATCATCAATGGAAAATTTATCTTTTTTTAATTTTTCAGAATAATAAGGTAAATCCCATCGTTGAAGTTCATCAGGTCCGCCTATACTTTTTGCATAATTTTTAATTTCTTCAAATTCTTCTTTCGCTGCAGGCAGAGCGTAAGTTAAAATTTCGTCTAAAAATGAGAAAACGGTTGCAGGATTTTTAGCCATACGTTCTTCTAAAACGAAGTCAGCGTGTGATTTATAACCTAAAACTGTTGCTCTTTTATGTCTTAACCCAGCAATTTTCTTAATCACTTCACTATTATCTCTTTCATTACCTTTAAAAGCCTTTGATCCAAATGCTAGAAATATTTCTTCTCTTAAATGTCTAATTTCTGAATAAGTTATGAATGGAAGGTATGATGGGAAATCCAATGTAAATACCCACGCATTTTCAATCTCTTTTTCTATCGCTGTCATTTTTGCTGCTTCGATAGTACCTTCAGGTAAACCAGCTAATAAACTTTCATCAGTTATTACCAATTTGTACTCATTACTTTCAGCAAGTACATGTTGACCAAATGTAAGAGATAGGGTTGCTAATTCTTTGTCAATATTTCTTACTTCTTCTTTGGCTTCATCAGATAATTTCGAACCATTTCTTACAAAACCCTTGTAAGTTTTTTCTAGCAATGTTTTTTGTTCAGTAGTAAGATTTTCTTCAGATTGATGATTAAAAACGTATTCTACTTTTTTAAATAAATCAGCATTTAGCATGATATCATTTCCGTATGCAGTTAATCTAGGTGAAATTTCTTGAGCTAATTCTTGCAGTTCATCATTCGTTTCAGCCTCATGTAGGTTATAAAATATATTTCCTAACAAATCTAAAATTCTCCCACTATTATCTAGTGCTGCGATTGTGTTATCAAATTTAGGAGTATCTTGATTTTGAATGATAACATCAATATCTTTTTTCCCTTTAATAATACCTTCTTCTAATGCAGGTAAATAATGTTCAGTTTTCAACTTTTCAAAAGGGAATGATTGAAAAGGAGTTTCAAATTTTTCTAAAAATGGATTCATATTTATACAGTTTTAAATCAAAAAAAAAGCTGCCCGTAAGCAGCTTTAAATATAGTGTAGAAATAATTAAGCTAATACGCCCATTACTTCTGCCATTTTCTTACCAATTTCAGCAGGTGAATCAACAACGTGAATTCCACACTCTCTCATAATACGTTTTTTAGCTTCTGCTGTATCATCGTGTCCTCCAACAATTGCACCAGCATGTCCCATTGTTCTACCAGCAGGTGCAGTTTCACCAGCGATAAAACCAACAACAGGTTTAGTACCGTTTTCTTTCACCCAACGAGCAGCAATAGCCTCTAAATTACCACCAATTTCACCAATCATGATGATACCTTCAGTTTCAGGATCATTCATCAACAACTCAACAGCTTCTTTTGTTGTCGTTCCAATGATTGGATCACCACCGATACCGATTGCTGTAGTTATTCCTAATCCAGCTTTAGCAACTTGATCAGCAGCTTCATAAGTTAAAGTACCTGATTTAGATACAATACCAATTTTACCTTTTTTGAAAACGAAACCTGGCATAATACCAACTTTAGCTTCACCAGCAGTAATTACACCTGGACAGTTAGGTCCAATTAATCTACAGTCAAAACCTTTAATAAATTCTTTAGCTTTAACCATATCATTTACAGGAATACCTTCAGTAATACAAACGATCACTTTAATACCTGCATTAGCAGCTTCCATAATTGCATCCGCAGCAAATGCTGGTGGAACAAAGATGATAGATACATCCGCTTTAGTAGCTTCAACAGCTTCAGAAACAGTGTTAAAAACAGGTCTTTCTAAGTGAGTTGAACCACCTTTTCCTGGAGTTACACCACCAACTACATTTGTTCCATACTCAATCATTTGTGAAGCATGAAATGTTCCTTCACCACCAGTAAAACCTTGAACGATTACTCTAGAATTTTTATTTACCAATACAGCCATTTTGCAGATATTATTTTAAAAACGTTTCAAAGGTAGAATTTTGAAAGGTTATACACAACTAATATCAATAAAAATAATTCAATTCAATTGTTGATTTTTTGATTTTACTTTTAGAATATCGACGAAAAACAAATTTGTGGCTGTAATAAATCTAACTCGAAATAATTATCTTTGTCTAAAATCGAACAAAATGATTGAAATTCCAAAAACATATGAAGCTTCCAAAGCTGAACAAAAATGGTATCCTTATTGGTTAAACAAAGGTTATTTTCATTCAACTCCTGATGAAAGAGAAGCATATACAGTTGTTATACCTCCACCAAACGTTACTGGAGTATTACATATGGGGCATATGCTTAACAATACTATTCAGGATGTTTTGGTTAGACGAGCTCGTATGTTAGGGAAAAATGTGTGTTGGGTTCCTGGAACAGATCATGCTTCAATTGCTACAGAAGCTAAAGTTGTTCAAAAACTTAGGAAAGAAGGAATTAAAAAATCTGACTTAACTCGTGATGAATTTATGGTTCACGCGATGGAATGGAAAGATAAACATGGTGGTATAATCTTGGATCAATTGAAGAAATTAGGTGCTTCTTGTGATTGGGAAAGAACTTCTTTCACTATGGATCCAGAATATTCTGATTCTGTTATTGATACATTTATTGACTTACATAAAAAAGGTAAGATTTATAGGGGGGTAAGAATGGTGAATTGGGATCCAGAAGCCCAAACAGCACTTTCTGACGAAGAAGTTATTTACAAAGAAGTAAACTCTAAATTATATCACGTTAGATATAAAATAGCTGATTCTGAAGATCAATGGATTACAATAGCGACTACAAGACCTGAAACAATTTTAGGCGACTCTGCTATTTGTGTTAATCCTAATGATGAGCGTTATTTATCATTACACGGAAAAGAAGTTATTGTTCCTTTAACAAGTAGACGTATTTCAATCATTGCTGATGAATATGTAGATACTGAATTTGGAACAGGTTGTTTAAAAGTTACTCCGGCACATGATATAAATGACTATGAATTAGGAAAAAAACATAATCTTCAAACAATTGATATCTTTAATGATAATGGAAAACTAAATGAAAATGGATTACATTATGAAGGGATGGATCGTTTTGAAGTTCGTAAGGAAATTGCAAAGGAATTAGATCAAAAAGGATATTTAGTAAAAACAGAAGACCACATTAATAAGGTTGGTTTTTCAGAAAGAACAGATGCAGTAATTGAACCAAAATTATCTTTACAATGGTTTGTTTCAATGAAAGAGTTGTCTGAACCAGCGTTGGAAAATGTAATGAATGGAAACATTGCTTTTCATCCAGAAAAATTTAAGAATACATATAAGCATTGGTTAGAAAATGTAAAAGATTGGTGTATTTCTCGCCAATTGTGGTGGGGGCATAGAATACCTGCCTGGTATTTTGGTAACGGTTCTGAAGATTTTGTGGTAGCTAAAACATTGGAAGAAGCGATTCAATATGCTACTGAAAAAGCAGGAAGAACAATCACTGAATCAGATTTGAAACAAGATGAAGACGTACTAGATACTTGGTTCTCAAGTTGGTTATGGCCTATTTCTGTTTTTAATGGAATTACCCAACCAGGTAATGATGAAATTAAATATTACTATCCTACAAATGATTTAGTTACAGCTCCTGAAATTATGTTTTTCTGGGTAGCTAGAATGATTATTGCTGGATATGAATATATGGGAGAATTACCATTCAAAAATGTATATTATACTGGCATAGTTAGGGATAAATTAGGTAGAAAAATGTCTAAATCTCTTGGTAATTCACCTGATCCTCTAGATTTAATTGATAAATATGGAGCTGATGGTGTTAGAGTAGGGATATTAATTTCTTCACCTGCCGGTAATGATTTACCTTTTGATACCAGTCAGTGTGAACAAGGTAGAAATTTTGCAAATAAAATTTGGAATGCATTTAGACTTGTAACATCTTGGGAAATAAAAGATATAGATCAACCTACATCTTCGATAAAAGGAATAGAATGGTTTCATGCAAAATTCAACCAGCAGCTTGCAGAAATAAATGACCTTTTTGATAAATTCAAGATTTCTGAAGCATTAATGACTACTTATAAATTGATTTGGGATGATTTCTGTTCATGGTATTTAGAGATTATTAAACCTGGCTACGAGCAACCAATCGATAGAAAAACGTACGAATCAACATTGTCTTTCTTTGAGAATATCTTAAAAATAATTCAACCGTTTACTCCTTTTATTGCTGAAGAATTATGGCATTTGATATCTGAACGTAAAGAAGGTGATGATTTAGTTATTTCTAATTGGCCAATTATTGAAAAATACGATGAAACTATTTTGAAAAGTTTCTACAATGCAGAAGAAATCATTATAAATATTAGAAATGTTAGAAAAGAAAATAACATTGCTAATAAAGTAAAAATGGATCTTTTTGTTAAGAAAAACGAAGATTTAGATACCAGTTTTGATTCAGTAATTTTAAAAATGGGGAATCTAAGTAAACTAGAATATGTAGCTGATAAAATCACTAATTCTAATTCATTTTTAGTAAAATCTAATGAATTTTTTATTCCTTTCGGAGATTCTGTTGATTTAGAATCTGAAAGAAAAAAGATTGAAGAAGAACTTGAGTATACAAAAGGTTTTCTAAAGATGGTTCAAGGTAAGTTGACCAATGAGAAATTTGTATCAGGTGCTCCTGAAGCGGTAGTTTCGAATGAAAGAAAAAAAGAAGCTGATGCCTTACAAAAAATTTCAATTTTAGAAGATAAATTGGCTAGTTTTGCCTAAATAAATCACTCAATGAGTTACAAAATATTAACATTTATTTCACTTTTCATTTGCTTTACAGTAAAAGCTGCAAAAGTTGAATATTCTTTAAAAATGTCTAAACCACAAAATCATTATTTTGAAGTAATGATGACAATAGATGAATTATCAGGAAAAAATATTACCATCAAAATGCCTGTTTGGTCTCCTGGTTCATATATGGTTAGAGAATTTTCAAAAAATGTAAATCTCGTTAGAGCTTTTGATGAAGAAGCAAATAAGTTACCAATCACAAAAACAAGTAAGAATACATGGGTAATTAAAAGAAATAATGCTAAACAAATTAGAGTTAAATATGAAGTTTATGCATTTGAATTGTCTGTTCGTACAA
>CANHVK010000079.1 GCA_947464135.1 Flavobacteriia bacterium
TGTCCAAATGATTTCCATAGAAAAATGACTGTGTGCTAATTCTTGGCCACCTTTAAAACCAATCGAGAAAAGTAGGTAAAGCGAAATAAATTTAGACGTTGATGGGGGAATTTCTAAATCACTTTTCACTTTTACAGCTATAATTCCAAGCACAAAGAATAATAGAGCAGGGTTAGTTAGGTTATCTAATAATAATTGAAAGTTCATTTTTTTGTTTTTTAATTTAAAGAGTATCTTAATTTTTTAATTATGTTTCATTTTTATATGATTTAACACTTTTTTCTGTTTTTACTTTTTGTGATAAATTTTCCAATATTCTCATAAATTTTATATTCACAAAATTGAAAGTTTAATTTCAATAATTTTTATTTATATTTGAAATATAAAACATAATTATTTTTTATGAACTATACATTGAATCAACTTCAAATATTTTTGAAAATATCTCAGACAAAAAGTATAACTAAAGCTGCCGAAGAATTATACCTAACTCAACCTGCTGTATCAATTCAATTGAAAAATTTTCAAAATCAGTTTGATATACCTTTAACAGAGGTTGTTGGAAGGCAGTTATATGTGACTGATTTTGGAAAAGAAATTGCTCTTGCAGCAGAGGAAATATTAAATCAAGTGCAAGAAATTAATTTTAAGACACTTTCATACAAAGGACAGCTTTCTGGTCGTTTAACGTTGTCCGTTGTATCTACTGGAAAATATGTGTTGCCGTATTTTTTAGGTGATTTTTTAAAAATGCATCCTGGGGTTGAATTAAAATTGGATGTTACCAATAAAGCTAAAGTGATTGATAATATTGTAAATAATGAAGTTGATTTTTCAATGGTTTCTGTATTACCTGATAATCTAAATATTGACCATCTTGAAATGCTACAAAATAAACTTTATTTAGTTACTGGAAGAGACACCAATTTAGAAATTGGGAGGGAATATGATTTTTCAATTTTTGCAGAACTTCCAATTATTTTTAGAGAAAATGGTTCTGGAACAAGATTTACTATGGAAAATTATTTTAATAGTAAAGGAATTAAGTTAAGAAAGAAAATGGAGCTTACATCTAATGAAGCTGTTAAACATTCAATTATTGCTGGATTAGGAAGTTCTGTTATGCCATTGATAGGAATAAAAAATGAACTTCAATCTGGTGATTTAAAAATTATTCCAGTAAAAGATTTGCCTATTATTTCAAATTGGCAATTGATTTGGCCTAAAAACAAAAGGTTTTCACCTGTTGCCTCTGCATTTTTAGAATATATGAGATTAAACAAAGATGATATTATCAAAAAACATTTTGATTGGTACGAAGAATTTTAAAGGTTGAAAATAATTTCAAAGTTTTTGAGTATATAATCGATTTCTTTTTTTGTGATACAATAGGGAGGATTTAAATAGATAGTATTACCTAAAGGCCTGATAAAAAGTTTTTTTTCTCTTAATTTTTTGTAATACAATTGATTGTTTTTAGAAAAATAATCCGTTTCTTCAAATCCATCTAATTCGAATGCTAATATTGTTCCTTTACTCCTAATAGCTTTAATTTTGGGGTTTGTAATGTGCTTTGAAACAAATTTAGAAAGTTGATTTTCAATAGATTTAATTCTTTTCCAAACATTTGGTTTATTTAATAATTCAATGTTTTTTAAAGCTGTTGCACAAGCGATTGGATTTGCAGTGAATGAATGTCCATGTAAAAAAGCATTTTTAGTTTCTTGAGATAAAAATGATTCATATACTTGATTCGTAGTTACGGTAACTCCTAAAGGGAAAATACCACCTGTTAATCCTTTTGATAGGCATATGAAATCTGGTGTTTCCTCAATTTGATGTAGTGCAAACCAAGTACCCAAACGTCCCCAACCGGTCATTACTTCATCAAAAATGACTAATACATCGAATTTTTTAGCTAAACGTACCAATTGATTTAAAAACTCACAAGAATACATTCTCATTCCAGAGGCACCTTGAATTAATGGTTCGAGTATGATGAATGCGATTTTTCCAGTTTTGAATTTTTCTTCTGCTTCTTTTAATATTTGATTTTCATTTGTTTCGTCTGGAAAATCTATGTAATGAACATCAAAAAATAATGGTTCAAAGGGTTTGTTGAAATAATTTCGTTCTCCAATTGACATAGCGCCAAAGGTATCTCCGTGGTAAGCTCCTCGCATAGCTATAGCTTCCGTTTTTGGATTTCCAATATTTGACCAATATTGCAACGCCATTTTTATCGCTACTTCAACCGCGGTAGAACCATTATCCGAGTAAAAAACTTTTTGAAATTCAACTGGTAATAGTTCGCAAATTTGTTTTGCTAATTTAATAGCTGGTGAATGAGTAGCGTCAGCAAAAATAATATGGTCAATTTTTTTTAATTGATTTTTAATGGCCTTCATTAACGGATGATAATTATGACCATGAATGTTTACCCACCAAGATGAATTACAATCAATGTATTTATCTCCATTTATATCAGTTAAATATACTCCTTTTGATTTGACAATATACAAAGGTTCATCGGCTGTTTGATGTTGTGTAAAAGGATGCCAAACATATTTTTTGTCAATTTCTAACATTTATTTTCTTTCCTTTTCAAACTGTAATCTTTTTCCTTTTGAATCAGATACAAATTTTTCGTTATCAAAAACAAGTTGTCCATTCACAAACGTTTTGTCAATTTTTGTTCTAAAAGTATAGCTTTCCATTGGACCCCAGCCACATTTATAATATAATTTGGGGGTTGATTGTTGATATAAGTCAATGATAACTAAATCAGCAAAATATCCTTCTCTGATATACCCTCTATCGATCATTCTATAAATCTCAGCAGGACCGTGACACATTTTCTGTACAATTTGTTCTAGGCTTATTTTTCCATCTTTGTAAAACTCTAACATACAAGGAAGGTTGTGTTGAACCATCGGAGCACCTGACATTATTTTAGCATAAGGACCAATTTTTTCGGAAAGTAAATGAGGAGCATGGTCTGAAGCAATGATGTCAATATGATTATTAATTAATGTATCAAATAATAAAGCTCTATTGGCCTCTGTTTTTATAGAAGGATTCCATTTTATTTTTGCACCTAGTCGTTCATAATCTGTTTCGTTGAACCAAAGGTGATGAACACAAGCCTCAGCTGTTATTTTTTTATTTCTTAATGGAGTTAGATTGTCTAATAATAAAGCTTCTCTACCTGTTGACACATGAAATAAATGTAGGCGTACTTCGGTTGATTTAGCAAGTTTCAATAAGGTTTTAGTGCTATCTAAACAAGCTATTTCATCCCTTATTTCACCGTGGTATTTAACAGGTATATCTTCACCGTAGATTTTTTTATACTTATTAAAGTTTTCTTCAATTCGTGATTCATTTTCACTGTGAAGTGCAATTAAATGATCTGTTGAAGAAAAAAGTTTTTCGACAAATTCAGGATGATTGGCAAGTATGCTGTTATTGTTAAAGTATAACCCATCATCTGTGATACCACATACCCATTCTTTATCTGTTTTAAGTGCTTCATCTAAATTATGCTGAGTAATTCCCATGAAAAAAGAGTAATTCGCTAATGAATGGTTTTTAGCATAGGTATATTTTTCTTCTAATAATTCTTGAGTAAGCGTGTTTGGTATTGTGTTTGGCATGTCCATAAAGCTTGTCACGCCTCCTGCTACTGCTGCTTTTGACTCTGATTCGATCGTAGCTTTATGGGTTAGTCCTGGATCACGAAAGTGAACCTGATCATCGATCACACCTGGTATTAAAATTTTTCCTGTACAATCAATTTCTTGGTATTTTTCAATTGAAGGTAAACTGATGTTTTCAGCGATTTTTTCAATACGTTCATTACAGATAAGAACATCACTGGTTAGTGACTTTCCTTCATTTACAGAAATAATGTTTTTAAGTAGTGTTTTCATGGTTAAATGTTATTTGCCCTTTTCAGTCTATTATTAATTGCAATTCCTACCCCAACTTCTGGAGCAAGTTCGGTAATTATTAAATCGTATTTCTTTGAATCTAATGTGATTAATGTATCATATAGATTTGTTGCAATTTGGTTTAAATCACCTTTTTCAGACAAAGAAAAGACATCAATATTTTTTACTGATATAAAATCTTTTTTCTGTGTTATCAATGCGATTTTAGGATATTCAAATTGATATTTTATTATTTTTTTTAAATCAATTTTTTCTATCGTTATAAAGGGTGTAATAGGCGAATAGTGTTTTTTTGACATCCCTGGTGCTTGTGGTATATCCTGAATTTCTTGGTTCATTTCTATAGAAGGAGTAACATAAAATAACTGTTGAAACGTAACTGAACCTGGGCGTAATATTTTTGGTGTTCCATCATCAAAATGAACAATAGTAGATTCTATTCCTTCAATACAATCTCCTCCATCTAAAATAAAATCAATAGTTTCTTTAAAGTAATCATATACATGTATTGCTTTTGTAGGACTTACACGATTTGATGGGTTTGCACTTGGAGCAACCAAAGGATAATCTATTGATTTTAATAATTCTAAAGTGATTGGGTGATTAGGAATGCGAAAAGCAGCATACTCTGATCCAGCTGTAACAAAATCAGGTATTAAGTTATTTTTTTTAAGTAAAATAGTTAATGGACCAGGCCAGAATTGTTTTGCTAATTCATAAGCATCTTTTGGAATTTCTTTTACATATTTTTCAATTTGTTCAATTGAATGACAATGTATTATTAGAGGATTGTTTTTTGGCCTGTCTTTTAATTTGTAAATTTTATCAACAGCATCTTCTTTGAAAGCATTTGCAGCAAGTCCATATACGGTTTCTGTTGGTATAGCTACTAAATTACCTTTATCTAAGACCGATTTAGCAAATAGAATATCTTCACTTATATTTTTCATTAGAAAATTTATGGATTGCAAAATGAACAATAGGTTGGGTCTTCCTCCTTGATTCCTCTCGGAAAAAAGATTTCTTCTTGGTGATTACAATGTTGACACACTTTAATGTGTTTTAATGTTGATTGAGTCGGTAATCCGCATTGAGAACAAGGTAAACCTTTTACTGCCTCTTGTACTGAAAAACCTGGTAGATCACAAGATGGACAGTTTGAATTAATTTTTTCAAGTAGTTTATGTGTAGTTTCTTCAATCACTTTCATTCGAGAAGGATTACAATACGCGCGCATATCTGTTTCTATGCGAAACGTATGATTGTTTTGCCTTGCATACGATACCAATTGATTTAGAATATTAATATTCTCAATACCTTTCTCTATTTTTTTTTCGCCTTTAAAAATTACTTTGTGTGATGGAAATTGAATCCTTATTAAGAAATCTTTTAATTCTTGTTCTGTAGGATTGTCAATTTGATTGTAATTTGTTTCGGTTGATATGTGTTTAGCCCAAATAATTAATTTTTCATCTCTACTCATAAAAAGTAAAAATTCTTCATCAGCAGGTACAAAAAATAAAGTAGGATGAGGACCAAAAGAACCTTCACTTGCAATAGCATAATCAGCATCTGTAACTTTGAAAGCCATGCGGCATTTTTCTATGGCTGTTTCATAAGAAGATAATTTTCTTTCTATTTCACCAGAAAATGTACCCAATAAATCTGTATCGATATCCGTTGAAATGAAAGTACAATTAAATAAATCCAAAAAGAGCGGTTGAATAACTTGCTGTTTCTGGTGTTTACTTGCTATAGCTATTCTTTTATTTTCGATCCATTTTTCAATCATTTTGTTAAATTACAGTAGATTTTTAAAAGATTAACTATAAAAACAATTGAATGATTTAATAAGAAATATAAGAGTTTTTTATAGGTTTTAATATCCAGTAATAATTTTTGCTTTTAAGTCAAAAAGTAAGTTGTATAATCCAAAGAATGTGCGGTTTATGTATAGGAAATGTTTAGAACCTCTGTTTCCATTTAGCTTTTTTAATGTTTCATTTTTCATTACTTGTTCACCTAAATTGGCAATTTGAGCGAAAAAAGTTGAATCAGAAAAATCAAATGTCTCTTGTCTGAAAGGTTTGGTGAATAAACTCAATAATTCATGGAAAAATTCAGATATTAATTTTACTTCATCTGCATTATCATCAGGTCGGATAATTTCAAGCTTACGCATACGTTCTAAATAGGCATTTTCATTATTTAGAATTTCAGGTTTTACCAATTCGAAATAAGGAGTATAAAATTCTTCCGGTATTTGTTTTAGACAACCGAAATCCAAAGCGATTAACTGATGATTTTCATTAATTAAGAAATTTCCTGGGTGAGGGTCAGCATGAACCTCTCTCATATGGTGAAATTGGAATTGATAAAAATCCCATAAAGCTTGACCCAATTGGTTGAGGTGTTCTTGAGATTGTTGTTCTTTTGTATATTCAGACAAATGTTTTCCATCCATCCATTCCATAGTAAGAATTTTGGATGAAGAAAATTCTGAAAAATAGCGTGGAAATATCATATTTGGAATGTGCTTGCATGCATTTGCAAAACGTTCACTTTGTGATAATTCTAGTTGGTAATTTGTTTCTTCTAATAACTTGTTCTCAACTTCTTTGAAATATTTTTCTGTGTCACTTCCTTTAAGATTAAACATTCTCATAGCAAAAGGCTTTACCATTGCTAAATCAGATTTTATACTATCTGCAACTCCTGGATACTGAATTTTAACAGCATAGGTTTTTTCATCTTTGGTAGCTTTATGTACTTGACCAATACTTGCTGCATGGATAGCTTCCTGAGAAAATGTATCAAAAATATGTTCTGGAAATTTACCAAATTGATTATAAAATGTTTTACGAACCAAAGGAGCTGAAAGGGGAGGAACAGAAAATTGAGCTAAGGAAAATTTTTCGACATAAGCCTGAGGCATAATGTTTTTATCCATACTCAACATTTGAGCAACTTTTAATGCACTTCCCTTCATGTTTTTCAACCCATCGTAAATGTCTTCTGCATTGTTTTCGTGCAGTTTGTCTTTTGTCAAAGAAGGATTTACAAGTTTCTCACCATAATAAGAAACATAGTTGGTACCAACTTTCAAGCCTGTTTTAAGTAATTGTCCTGCGCGTTCGATTTTTCCTGTCGGGATTTTGTTCAGGCTTTTCATAAGTATGAAGGATTAGGTTATTTGAACTTTGAGAACTTCTCTTTGAAAAGAAACTTTCCTAAATCAAGAAGATTCTCTAGTGGCTTTGTTGGAATTAAATCAGCGGAAGTAGTAACAATTTTTTCAATCAATATATCTGTTTTTTCAAAGCTTTCAGAAGTATCATGTACCCAAAAATGTAAGATGAAAAGCAATTGAATCCAATAGCCTTCTTGTGCAATATTGCCTGTATATTTGGTCAATTGTTCAAGTAATCCTGATGGTTGTTTTAAGTCAATTTGTTTAGCGATAAAACCTTTATATGATTTTCTTAATTCTTCTAATTGTTTTAATTTTTGGAATTCAGTGAAATCTTTTGGTAAAACTTCTATCACATAAGACCTATTCAACGTTAGCGCTTCGAAAAAAGTAAAGTAAAAAGAAATTAATTTATGTTGATCATCATACTGATTAAACGATTCATTTTGGTGCAATAATTCAATTGAATTTTCATAAAATACTACCCAAACTCCTTGTTCAAGGTGTGAGAGCGAATTATAAAATTTATAAAATGATGTTTCTTCAATAGCATGATTTTTACAAAAAGTATAGACATTTTTTGGTCTTCTGTCTTCAAGAATATCATCCATCCACCAAGTTAATAGAGTAGATTTAGAAAGTTGTGAATTTGTATTGTCCATAGTCGTTGATTTTATTTTATAACAATGGTTTTTAAGAAATGTTTAAAAAAAACGATTGCTTAATTCGAAATTTCATTTTTCAGATGTTCAATGAATTTTTCAACGGCTAAAGCGCGATGACTTATTTTACCTTTTTCTTCTAGACTTAATTCAGCAAAGGTTTTGTCGAAGCCATTCGGTATAAAAATCGGATCATAGCCAAATCCTTGATTTCCTCTTTTTTCCTTTGTGATGATACCTTCAATTTTCCCTTCAAAATAATGCACAAGTCCATTCGTATCAATAAAGGAAAGCACGGTTTTAAAACAAGCTTTTCTATTTTCGATGCCATTAAGAGCTTCTAAAAGTTTATCCATATTGCGTACATCACTTTTGGGCTCTCCAGCATAACGTGCTGAGTAAACTCCAGGTGCGTTGTTTAGTGCTTCAACTTCTAATCCAGAATCATCTGAAAAACAAGGTTTTCCATAGGTTTCATATCCAAAAGTGGCTTTAATTAGTGCATTTCCTGCAAAAGTTTCAGCAGTTTCATCTATATCACCTGTAAATCCAACATCATTAAGATTGATAATATTGAATTCACTTCCAATTTTATGCTGAATTTCAACTTTCTTTTTTTCATTCGATGAACAGAATAATAGTTCCATATTTTCTTTTAATCAAATTTAAAAAATAAAATGTAGATAATTGGTGTATGAAATTCTACTAAAATTTTATTTTAAGGTATGGATTATTTTTTTTTAAATCATATATTTATAAAACGACTATTCATCTGTAATTTTATAATTAAATATTTAATAAGAATTAGGGTATATAATAGATGTAATACAAGTACAGAACATTAAACATAAATTACTTTCAAATTATATTTTATATTAAATGTTTGTTTATTAAAGGTTTAAAAAATAATTTAAATATTTATCAAAAATAGTTTGTTAAAATAAAAAAAGAGTGATTATATTTGCACTCCGCAATCGAGCGGTGAAAGTCACTTGAAATTAGAAAAAAAACTTTTTTTTAAAAAAGTGTTGTTTAAATAAAAACTTTGATTATCTTTGCACACCGCAAACGAGTGGTGATTAAAATTTACGAGTGAATGAGATCACGAAGTAGAACAAGAAAAAA
>CANHVK010000080.1 GCA_947464135.1 Flavobacteriia bacterium
AATAAGATGTAGATTCTGTCAATCCAGTTACTGTTACGTTTGTTCCTGTTCCATTGTAAACCACAAAATTTCCACTTCCTGTTGTTTGGCCAGATCCGAAAACACTATTAGCATTATAAGCTGTACTAAAAGTTGGTTTCACTGCAAGATCTGTTGCTTTTCGAGCAACAACAAGTACTTTATCTCCACTACCGTTTGTCCAATTAACCGAAATGGATGTTTTGGTTCTGTCTGGAAAATTAATAAAAGTTGCCGCTGCAAGGGGAGAATTACACACATCTAAGGTTGTAGCTGAAAATTTATATGGGCTTGTAGTCAGGTAACAATTTCCGGTAGTATTATAGGAATAGACATAAAAGTCATAAGTGGTAATTGGGCTTAATCCAGTTACATCAACATTCGTTCCAGTTCCATTATAAACTACATAATTGTTTGCACCTGTAGTTTGCCCACTTCCGTAAGCTGAATTTGCATTATATGCAGTTCCGCTTGAAGGTGAGACAGGTGCTGTACCCGAAGGGGTAGCTACAACAAGTACTTTGTCTCCATTTCCATTTTTCCAATTAACAGACAATGAGTTTTTTGTGGCTTTATCTACAGGTAAACCGGTTGCGGATGCTTGAGTAGTAGGTTGGGTACACGTTTGTATTTTTAATTTTAAACTTGGTAGTTTAGGTTGAGTATACCCAGATAACGAAATAGCAGAGTTACCATAATTTAAAGCCGTAGCTAAGCTTAATGACGCATTACTTTGTTGGCCATTTTCATAGCAAAATACATTTGCTGAGTTATTTAAGCTCTGATTAGAGTTAGGTACTTCAGAATAAACTGTAAGCATTAAATTATAAGTATTATCGTACTTAAAACTCGTTGGTAAAACAACTTCATACCATCCACTTGAAGTCGGAGAAATCGTACCATCATATACTAGTGACATTGTGTTTAAAGCTTCCCAGTCGCTGCTGTTTGTCATACTAATTTTGGAAACTAATTTCAAGAAGATTTTAACTTTTAAAGAAACAGGACTTGTACCGCAATATTCGAAAAATAATGATTTTATATCTCCAGAAGGTGCATTAATTTTTTCCTTGGGATAAATTTGTTGTGTGTAAGAGTAATCATCATCATATTTGACTAAATAATAAGACTCTGTGTTTTTTGTTCCGTCAATTACAGTATAAGTAGTTTGGGAAAGGCTATAAAATGAAAAAAATAAAAACAATATTATTTGTAGGATTGACTTCATATTTTGATTTTTAAGTATGACTATACTTTTGTAAATAAGTTGCCTAAACGCGATCAGTTAATTTAAACTCGCTGGTTTTATGGAAAGTAATATCTGGATAATCTTTTTCTGCCATTTGAAGTAGGAAAGTGGTTTCAGCAAGAAAAACATAATTATCGTCTTTGTCTTTAGCTATATTTCCTGCTTTTGTAGAAAGGAATTTTTTCAATTCAGCTTCATTTTCTGTTGTTAACCAACAAGCTTTAAAATAATTTTTTGGAGTAAATCGACAAGAAGCACCATATTCATTTTGTAAACGATAGGCAATTACTTCAAATTGAAGTTGTCCAACCGTACCAATAATTTTTCTGTTACCTGGTTGTTGAATAAATAGCTGTGCAACTCCTTCGTCAGTAAGTTGGCTAATTCCTTTTTCTAATTGTTTGGATTTTAAAGGATCTAAATTTTCTAATTCTTGGAATAATTCTGGGGAGAAACTAGGAATGCCTTTAAACATAAATTTTTCACCTTCATTAAGAGTATCTCCTATTTTAAAAGTACCAGTGTCATATAAACCAATAACATCTCCAGGAAAAGCTTCATCTATAACACTTTTATCTTGTGCCATAAAAGAAGTTGGATTTGGAAATTTAAATTTTTTACCCAAACGAACATGGTTATAAAATGTGTTTCTCTCAAATTTGCCAGACACAACTCTTAAGAATGCGATACGGTCTCTGTGTTTTGGGTCTAAGTTTGCATGTATTTTAAACACAAAACCTGAAAATTTATCTTCTGTCGGTTCGATTGTTCTTAAATCGGTTTCTCTAGAACGTGGGGTAGGAGATATTTCAATAAACGTATCTAACAATTCTTGTACACCAAAGTTATTTACTGCCGAACCGAAAAACACGGGTGCATACTCACCTGATAGATAAGTATCACGATTGAAAGGATTGTATACCCCTTCAATCATCTCTAATTCACTTCTTAATTCTTCTGCTGGAGCATGTCCTACAATTTCATCTAGTTCAGGAGAGTGAATATCGTCTAATGAAACAATTTCTTTAGCAATCTTAGTTTTATTTGCTTGAAATAAGTTTAGGTTTTTTCTGTAAATATTATAAACTCCTTTAAAACGATCTCCCATACCAATCGGCCAAGCTAAAGGACAAACTTTGATATTCAATTTAGATTCAATTTCATCTAATAAAGTAAATGGATCCTGTCCCTCACGGTCCATTTTGTTTATAAAAATGATCACAGGAGTGTTTCTCATTCTACAAACTTCCATTAATTTTTCAGTTTGTTGCTCTACACCGTTAGCACAGTCAATTACTAAAATAACACTATCTACTGCAGTCAGTGTTCTGTAGGTGTCTTCAGCAAAGTCTTTATGACCAGGAGTATCTAATATATTGATTTGTTTTCCACCATATTCAAAAGCCATTACGGATGTTGCTACAGAGATTCCTCTTTGTTTTTCAATTTCCATAAAGTCAGAAGTGGCTGTTTTTTTTATTTTATTATTCTTTACTGCACCAGCTGTTTGAATAGCACCTCCAAATAATAGTAGTTTTTCGGTTAATGTTGTTTTACCAGCATCGGGGTGAGAGATTATTCCAAAAGTTCTTCTTTTTTCTAATGCTTCTAAATTCTTCATGGTGTAGTTTTTCTTATCTATAACTAACAAAGATAAGAATTCCCAAAATAGAAAGAAAGGAATGTTGATAAACGAAAAAAGCTGTCGAAAAGACAGCTTTTAAATTTAGGGAGGAAGATGGGTCTCGAACCCACGACCTTCGGAACCACAATCCGACGCTCTAACCTACTGAGCTACAACCTCCGTGTTTGTGAATGCAAATATAATGATTTTTTTTATTTTTTAACTTGATATAATGATTTTTTTGAAAGAATCGTATATTTTTGATTATCAGTTTATTTAATGATTAGTTCTATGATTTTTTGATCTTCAATGTATCCAATAAGTTGATCTCCAATCTTAACTGGGCCTACACCTGCAGGGGTACCAGTATAAATTAAATCACCTACTTTTAGAGTTATGAATTGTGAAACATATGAAATAATACGATCAATTGAAAAGATCATATTCTTAGTTTCTCCAAATTGAACCTGTTTTTCATTTTTAAATAATCTGAAACTTATATTAGATAAATTTAATTCTTCTTTTTTTATAAAGAAATCACCTAAAGGGGAAGAAAAATCAAATGCTTTGGCTCTCTCCCAAGGCAATCCTTGTTGTTTACATTCTTCTTGTATATCCCTTGCTGTAAAATCAATTCCAAGTCCGATTTCGTTGTAATAATTTGATGCAAATTTCTCCTGTATATTTTTCCCAACACGATTGATTCTGACAACAACCTCGCATTCATAATGTAGGTCTTTTGTAAAGTCTGGTAAATAGAATTCTTTCGATTTTGTTAGTAAGGCGGTGTCAGGTTTTAAAAAAAATAAAGGGAATTCTGGTAAATCGTTATTCAATTCTTTTGCGTGATCAGCATAATTACGACCTATACAAATGATTTTCATTTTTAGGAGTTTTTAGACTTGTTAGTTTTTTTTGAACTTGTTTTGTAAAGCTGAAAGTTTATCATCTAAAGATATATCGTCATCTTCGGATTTTATTTTATCAGATTTGATTCCGTCCATAATTTCTTTAAGTTTTTGTTTTGTGTGCAATGGGAAATCAGTTTGAGGGGATACAAACCAGCTGTAATATCCTGGTTCTATAATATGGACTTCTTTGATTGACTTCCCTTTATGTTTACCGAAATTGTAAACAGGTTCATTTTTTTCGTTGTAAGCTAATCTACCAGCAAAATCAATTGTATTTCCATTTTTTGTGAATTTGGATAGAAATTCAATATTCCCTTCTAAATTTGGATATCTTTCCAATTGAGCTTTTAGCACATCCCAGGTAGCTTTGGCATCATTCATTGCATCATGAGCATTATCGAGTTCTTGATTACAATAAAATTTTAATGCAGCTACAAGTGTTCTTTGCTCCATTTTATGGAAAATATTTTGAACATCTACGAATTTTTTTGTTGAAATATCAAAATGATTTCCCGCTCTAAGAAGTTCTTCAGCCAATAAAGGGATGTCAAATTTATTAGAATTATATCCTGCTAAATCTGCATTTTCAATGAAAGTAACTATTTCAGAAGCAATTTGTGCAAACGTTGGTGCGCTTTTAACATCTTCGTTGTTTATGCCATGTATTTTTGTTACTTCTTCAGATATTTCTATTTCAGGATTAACGAGAGATTCAAATTTTTCTTCTGAACCATCTGGATTGATTTTTAATATCGCAATTTGAACGATTCTTTCTTTTGTAATATTCAAGCCAGTTGCTTCTAAGTCAAAAATTGCAAGCGGTCTTTCAAGATGTAAGCGCATAAATTTTATTTAAGATTAATGTCTTTAACAATATTTTCAGTAGTTAAAGTACAAGAAGTCTCAAATTTTTCTGAATGAATAACTTCTCCTTTAGGAGATATTACATCAAGTCGATATTCTCTACAAGGTTCTAAACCAGATATAAAATTACCATCTCTCGTTCTGGGTTTTATGAATTTCTTTTTATTTGAATCACAGTTAATACATTGTAATTCCAAGGTAATATTTTTATTGATTTTACCGCCACTATTTTTACTTAGTTTCCCACTTAAAATAAAACTGGTTTTTATTTCTTTGGAGATAAATTCAACCTCATAAATATCTGTTTCTCCTTTTACACCATTTCTATTAGAAGACAGATACCCTAAAAGACCATCTGCAGTTGTTGTAAAATAAATATCATCTTTAGTTGAGTTTATTGGATAACCAAGATTAACAGGCGTAGACCAATCATTATCACTAACTTTTAAACTAACAAATATGTCAAATCCTCCCATACTTTTATCTGAATTACTGGAGAAATAAAGTTGTTTTTTATCGATTGATAAAAATGGAGCGTCTTCATCGTAAGGAGAGTTAATCAAAGGTCCCATATTTTTTGGTAAACTCCAGTTTCCATCAGGTAGTTTTATCATTCGATATAAATCTCGTCCACCGTATCCACCAGGTCTATCCGAAGCAAAAATGGCAATTGTATTATCTTCTGAATAGAATACATGGCTATCCCAATACTTCGTATTAATACCTTCTGTTGTAATTAATTCTAATGTATCTAAACGATCTTTTGATAAATCAATTTCATAAAGGTTTCCACCATCTTTTGCATTATCAGCAAAAATATACATCATTCTTTCATCTGAACTTATAGCAACTGTTGCTTCATTTCTATCTAATCTACAAAAAGGAAGTCTTTTAGGTGTTGTCCATTGACCAGGACTTTTTTTATAACTTACGTATACATCTTCTGTAGAAAAATTCGTAAAGTCTTCTACATATTCTTTATACTTATCTTCTTTCCAAATTCTACGTGATGTGAAATAAATAGTTGAGCCATCAGGTGAAATAATGGGAGCGTATTCAGGGTCTGGGGAATTTATAGAATCACCTACAGAATTAAGAATTATATTTTTTTTAGGATTCGCTTTATACTTTTCTGATACTTCAATGTTTACAATCTTAACTTGCGCTAATTTTGTATAAAGATTGGTAACTCCTATATTTTCGTCTAAATATTTTTTATAGTAAGTTGTAGCATTTTCAATGTTTCCTAATTGATCTTGACAATAGGCGTAGTAATAATATACTTCATAAGGAGCTCTAGTTTCAGTTGAAGATTCACTTTTATAATCTTTGGCTACATTTTTTAAAATCTTACTAAATAATTTTAATGCTTCAACAAAATCTTTTTTGTAATGAACAGAAGTATATCCTTTTCTGTAAATGAAGTTTGGGTTTTTGGGTTCTTTTTTAATTAATGCATCACTGATAAGATCTGCGTATCTGAATTCAGAACTTTCTATAGCATAATTCCATTCGTAAATCAATTCTTCTTTCGTACCATGATTTACCATTTCTTTAATATCTTTTTCTGAAAATTGACTGAATGAATTATTTACAAAAAACAAAAAGATAAATATGAAAATATATTTTATTGGTTTCATTATACTAATGACATTAAATTATTTTAATAAAAAATATGTAAAATACAACTTGTAAATATAAAATAATTTATTTTAAAAAAAAAGAGGGATACCATAGGTCCCTCTCTTCATAATAAATATAATCTTTGAATTAGATTTCAGTATTTACATCAAATTGTTCTAAATAATCAGCGACTCTTCTTACAAATTGTCCTCCTAAAGAACCATCAACTACTCTATGATCATAAGAATGTGATAAAAACATTTTATGTCTGATTCCAATAAAATCTCCTTCAGGTGTTTCAATCACAGCAGGCATTTTACGAACAGCTCCTAGAGCTAAAATTCCTACCTGTGGTTGATTGATAATTGGTGTTCCCATCACATTTCCAAACGATCCAACATTAGAAACAGTGTATGTGCCACCTTGAATATCTTCTGGTTTTAATTTACCTTCTCTAGCACTTTTTGCTAATTGATTGATCGCTTTCGTTAATCCAACAATGTTTAATCTATCAGCATTTTTTATTACAGGTACAATTAAGTTTCCAGTTGGTAATGCAGTCGCCATCCCTAGATTAATATCTCTTTTTTTTATGATTTGATTACCGCTAACTGATACGTTCATCATTGGGAAATCTCTTAATGCTCTTGCAATAGCATGCATGAAAACAGGCATATAGGTGATATTTTCACCTTCACGTTTTTTGAAACTGTCCTTAACCTTTTCTCTCCATTTAACTATGTTTGTAACATCTGCTTCAACAAAAGAAGTTACGTGTGGAGAAACATGTTTAGACATAACCATATGGTCTGCTATCAGTTTTCGCATACGGTCCATTTCGATGATTTCATCTCCTTCTCCTGGAATCGTTTGTATTTCTTTAAACTGAGGTGCTGTTGATACAGTAGTGTTCACAACAGTTTTAGGAGCTTCATTTATTACTGGTTTAGCTAGTGTTTGAGTAGTTGTCGTGTTTGTTCTATTATCAACATAATTTAGTATATCTTTTTTTGTTACACGACCTTCTTGTCCTGTTCCTGAAATAGAATCTAATTCTACTGTAGAAATTCCTTCTTTATCAGCTATACTTCTAACTAATGGTGAATAGAATCGATTTCCAGAAGTAGAAACCACTGTTGATGTATGGTTTAAAATAGGCTCAGTAATAGGAACTACAATATCTGAAGCATTTGTTATTGAAGATAATACTTCATTTTTTGGATTATCTATGTTTACGTCTGTTCCATCAGTAGAAATTAAAGCAATTATATCTCCAACTTGAGCTACTTGATCTTTTTCAAAAAAACGTTTAATTAAAATTCCTTCAGCTTCTGAAGGTAATTCGTTATCTACTTTATCAGTTGCGACTTCAACTAATGGTTCATCCATTGCGACAGAATCACCTATGTTTTTCAACCAATTAGTAATTGTTGCTTCTGTAACGCTTTCTCCCATTTTAGGAAGTCTAATCTCTATTTGAGCCATATTTCAGGTAACTTTATTTTGTTGCAAAAATATATATAAATTGGGAAACTGTTGATCAAAATTTGTTTTTTTTTAGACCTTATGGATTTTTGATAAGTGGTTGATTATTATGTGTTATTCTTATTGATTTGATTCTTTCGTTGTTTGTTTTATCCCTAATTTGTACTTGAAAAATATGTTTAACATTATATTCTTTCAATAATAAATGGATTTGTTCAATGTTTTCGCAAATAAAGTATTTCCGATTCGTTTTAGTAAAGATGTATTTAGACCATGAAAATGTATTTGTTGTGATGTTTCTTCCAATTTTTGTGTTCACCTTAAAAAGTTGTGGAACTATCAGGATAGAATTTTGTGGGATTTTATCAAAAAAATGATGTTTAGACATATAATTAATAGCTTCAAATCTTTGATTACTTTTTTGCCATTCATTTTTGATTTTTTTATTAGTTACTTGAATTATTATTGTTGTAACAAATACACAACAAATAATCAATAGATTGAATGTTGTAATTGTTAATTTGTGTTTTGATATACATTTTTTAATCAATAAAATTAGAATTACTAAGCTAATAGATATTCCGTAAAATGCTAAATATGTTGTTACATATGAATTTATTGATTTAAACGACTTGTATTTATCTGTTATGGCAGGTAAAACATTTAATAAATAAGAATGAATAAAAATCAACATAAACGAAATTGACAGTTTTTTCTTTGAAATTTTTGTCAGGTTTATTTTTTTGATAAATTGATGGAAAATAATTGTAGTTATAAGACTAAAAATAAAATTTATAAAAGTTATTTCTTTTATAAAAATGCTCACTAAAGAGTTGTTTTTAGTGTTGAAAATAAATAGATTTTGAAAGAAAATAACAGTTGGATAAGCTGGTTTATTCAAGTTCCATACAAATGTTAAAAAATTTAAAAAATCAATTTCGTTGGAAACTTGATTTCCTGAA
>CANHVK010000081.1 GCA_947464135.1 Flavobacteriia bacterium
CGAAATAAGCATTTACATTCACCTACCCTTTTGCGAAAGTTTGTGTACGTTTTGTGGTTGTCATAAACGCATCACAAAGAATCATGCGGTAGAATCCCCTTATATTGATGCAGTTATCAAAGAATGGAAAACATATTTATCCGTTCTAGACTTTAAACCGGTTATTAGAGAACTTCATTTGGGTGGTGGAACACCAACTTTTTTTCAACCGAACGAATTAAAACGTCTATTGGAAGCCATTTTTGAGCAATCAGAAATTCACCCTACAGAGCATGAATTTAGTTTTGAAGCGCATCCAAACAATACAACAGAAGCACATTTACAAACCTTGTTTGATTTAGGTTTTAGAAGATTGAGTTTAGGGATTCAAGATTATAGTCCTGAAGTTCAAAAAGCAATCCATCGAATTCAATCGTTTGAGCAAGTAAAACGCGTACACAAAAAAGCACAAGAAATCGGTTATACTTCTATAAGTCATGATTTGGTTTTTGGCTTACCAAAACAACTTCTTTCTGACATCGAAGATACGGTAGCAAAAACACTACTTTTGATGCCTGATCGTATTTCCTTATATAGTTATGCGCATGTGCCATGGGTAAAAGGTGTGGGACAACGTGGCTTCGATGAAAATGATTTGCCTAAAAACGAAGAGAAACGAGCGTTATACGAAAATGCTAAATTAACCCTTGAAAAAGCAGGTTATTTGGAAGTTGGAATGGATCACTTTGCTTTGCCACATGACAGTTTATCAATAGCACTAAAAAACAAACAATTGCACCGAAATTTTATGGGATATACTACTCAAAACACATCTATGATGATTGGATTGGGTATGTCTTCGATTTCTGACAGTTGGTTTGGTTTTGCCCAAAATGAAAAAACAGTTGAAGAATATATTTCACGCGTTGAGAAAAATGAAATTCCGGTTTTTAGAGGTCATCTACTTACGGAAGAGGAACTCGTTATTCGTAGAAACATTTTGGACTTAATGTGTCATTTTGAAACACGTGTTGATAATGAATTATTTTTAACTGAAATTCAAACACGTCTTTCTGAAATGATTCAAGATGGATTGGTGGAAATAAATGGTCAGGATGTTCAAATTACGGACGCAGGAATTCCATTTGTACGAAATGCCTGCATGGCTTTTGATCTTGATTTACAAGGGATTGAAAAAAGAGAAGGATTGTTTTCAAAAACAGTATAGCGGTGTATTATGGAAAAAACGTGTTATCACTGTGGCGATGATGTAATCGGAAAAGGTTACCTCTTGTCTGAAAAAATATTTTGTTGTACTGCTTGTAAAACGGTGTATCAACTGCTTTCTGAAAATAATATGGATGCTTACTATTCGTTGGAAAGTAAACCAGGTATCAAACCATCTAATGCATCTGAAAATAAATATGCTTTTTTGGAATTAGATTCTATTCAAGAGCGTTTTATTCAATTTAAGGACAATGGTATTGAAAGAGTAACTTTGTTCCTACCATCTATACATTGTTCCTCATGCATTTACCTATTAGAGAACATAACCAAAATTGAACCCAATATTATTACGTGTCAGGTAAATTTCACGAAACGAGAAGCGACTATTTCCTATAAAACAGATGATGGATATTCACTTTCTAAATTAGCCACGATATTAGATAAAATTGGCTATGCACCTAATTTTGGTAACCGAAATGAATCGGAAAAGAAATTAGACAAAAAGTTCCTTTACAAATTAGGACTAGCAGGTTTTGCCTTTGGTAGTATCATGCTTTGGAGTTTCCCTGAATATTTAGGTATCGAAGATATGAATCACAAAATGCGCAATTTCACCTCGTATTTGTCTTTCATTGTTTCGCTACCAGTACTTTTCTATTCTGCCAGCGAATATTTTGTTTCGGCATATAAAGCATTAAAATACAAAAGTCTAAATCTTGATGTACCTATTACCATTGGAATCATAGCGCTCTATGGTCAAAGTACCTATACCATTTTTACAGGTGGGGGACCAGGTTATATGGATTCATTTGCAACTTTTATTTTTTGGCTTTTAATTGGTAAATGGTTTCAAAATAAAACATACAAAACGTTATCTTTTGAACGCGATTATACATCCTATTTCCCGGTAGCAATCACCAAATTTGAGGGAAACAAAGAATCGATTGTTGAGATTGAAACCTTGCTAGAAAACGATACAATTTATGTTCGTAATGAAGAAGTTATTCCTTGTGATAGCGAACTACTTTTGGATGAAGCTAAAATAGATTACAGTTTCGTGACTGGAGAAGCAATTCCAGTAACAAAGAAAAAAGGAGATTTTATCTATGCCGGTGGTAAATTAATCGGTAAACGCATTGCTTTCAAAGTACTTAAACCGTGTGATCGCAGTCAATTAACACAACTATGGAATGAAGTTGTAAATGAAGACAAAGAGAAAAATCAAGTCACTACACAGGATAAAATCTCCGTCTATTTTATGGCGATTGTCATGGCTATTTCCTTTATTTCAGGACTTATTTGGGCGTTTATAGATCCTTCTAAAATCACACCTGTTATTGTTTCTATCTTGATCGTTGCTTGTCCATGCGCACTTGCTTTGTCCAGTCCTTTTACGTTGGGAAACGTTCTTCGCGTATTAGGTAGAAAAGGACTGTACCTAAAGAATACCAAAGTCATCGAACGTATGAATCAAGTGACTGATATTGTTTTTGATAAAACAGGTACACTTACCACAGGGTTATTAGACAGTACTGAATACCAAGGCATTGCATTAAACAATATATATAAAAACTGTATTTTAACCGTTGCAAATTCATCGACTCATCCATTATCGCGTGGAGTTGTAAATCTCTTAAAATCAACTACTATTTTAGAACCAAACGAAATTAAATCTTACGAAGAAATTTCAGGGAAAGGAATAATTGCAACTTACGGTGATTTATTAGTAAAAATTGGTTCGAAATCTTTATGTAAAGCACCCGAAAGTGAATATCAATCAGACGAAACTGCTGTTCATATCTCTATAAATGATGTTTATTTAGGAAAGTTTATTTTTCACTCTGAATTAAGACAAGGGATAGAAAAAATGATTCAAGGACTTTCTAACTATCGTTTACATATTCTTTCAGGGGATAATGAAAAAGATAAAGAAACGTTGGTTGCTATTTTCCCTAAAAATACAACGATGCTATTCAATCAATCACCAAATGATAAGTCCGTATACATTCAATCTTTAAAAGAAAACGGGAATCATGTTCTAATGATTGGCGATGGTCTAAACGACGCTGGAGCATTAGGTAAAGCAGATGTAGGAATTGCTGTTTCAGAAGACATATTCAGATTTACCCCATCATCAGATGCGATTTTGGAAGCTTCTACCCTATTTCAATTGCCTAAATTCTTATCAATTTCAAACTATGCTAAGACAGTGCTTAAAACGTGTTTAAGTTTTTCTGTTTCGTATAACCTCATCGGTTTGTCTTTTGCTATTTCGGGTACTATGACACCTTTAGTTGCTGCGATTCTGATGCCTATTAGCTCGATCACAGTTGTTGGATTGAGTACGTTTTTAGTATTGTTAAAGGGGAAAAAGTAGAAGAAAAGACTTGAAGACATCAGACAAAAGACATCAGACAAAAGACATCAGATGAAAGACGAAAGATTATTCTATCACCTATTTTAGCAATGAAAATTAAAACTTCGGTTTAATTTATCAGAATATAAATTACAAATTGAAGAGTTTAAATTCTCCATCCAGAAGGAAACACTAATTTGAATTTTATATTTGCATATCGATTTAAAAAAAATTACATTTGAGTATGAACTTAATCGAACAACATAAATCTGAAATTGAACAACTTTGTAGCAATTACCACGTAGAAAAAATGTATGTTTTTGGTTCTGTTTTAAATCAAAATTTCTCAAATGATAGTGATGTAGATTTAGTGGTTAAATTTAAACCTTTTGATCTATCTTTTTACTTTGAAAACTACTTTAAATTAAAAGAAAAATTGGAAATTATTCTTAAAAGAAAAGTAGATTTAATTGAAGAACAAACTCTTAAAAATCCATTCCTTATTCAATCCATTAATAAGAGTAAAAAAATGATTTATGGATGAACGAATAAATAAATGGTTATATGATATCAAACTTTCAATAGAGGAAATTGAAAGTTTTTTTATTTCTTTCGAAAAAGATTTCTTTAAATATCAACAAAACATCATTTTAAAGAGAGCTGTTGAAAGAAATCTTGAAATAATCGGAGAAGCTGTAAATCGAGTTATAACAAGAAATCCTAGCTTTATTGATAAAATTTCTAACTCAAAATCAATCATTGGATTACGAAATCAAGTTATTCATGCTTATGATAGCATTTCTGATGAAATGATATGGTCAGTGATTATTTATCATTTACCAAAATTGAAAGAAGAAATTAATCTATTACTAAAATAAATAACAATTATTCACTTCAAATTATTTACTTCCGAACAAATTCTAAATTATGAAATCTATTTATTTTGTTTTTTTTACGCTGCTTTTCATTTCTTGTTCTAAAACAGACAAAATCCCGCCTATTGACAATGCCATTGATTTAGATGGAACTCAAATAAACGATTCAAGTTTAACTTATCCTGAACGTTTTTTATTATCTGCGAAAATCCCTGCCCCAAGTGACCAAGACAAAAACACCCCTGTATATATTTGTGTACATGGATTCACTGCCACTACTTTTGAATGGATTGAGTTTCGTGATTTCGTTCGTAAAAAAGGAAATGCATACACATCACTTGTACTTTTAGGTGGACACGGAAGAGATTACAATGATTTTAAAAATGCTTCTTGGGAAGATTGGCAACAACCAATAAAAGATGAGTACACTAAACTTATAAATTTAGGTTACAAAAAAATCTATTTTATTGGTTCATCTACTGGTTGTCCATTGTTATTAGATATTGTAAGTCAAAATGTATTCAATACAAGTATCGTAAAGAAAATGTTTTTAATAGATCCAATAATTATTCCATCCAATAAAACATTGACTTTGGTTAATACAATCGGACCTGCTTTAGGGTACTCGGCTTCAGAAATGGAAAAAGGTGAGAATGGATTCTGGTATAAATACAGACCGTATCAAGCACTATATGAACTAAATACATTAACACAGTTGGTTAGAAAAAAATTGGAAAAAGGTTTAACTTCAGAAATTCCAATCGAAACTTTTAAATCGAATAAAGATGGTTCTGCAGATCCGCTTAGTGCTGCGCTTATTGAAAAAGGAATTAATGGTACTTGTTTAACAAATATAATACCATCAAACCTTCATGTATTCACTCGATTAAATGGCAGAAATAATTATACAACAGAAGATTATAACCTGCAACAAAACACATTTAACCAATTACTAAACCAATAGTTATGAAGAAATTATTTTATATTATTTTATTTTTTGTTTCTTCTTTTGTAGAAGGCCAATCTATTGATACTAATTATAGCATATCCGCAGGAATAAGATTGAAAAAATACACTGGATTTTACTGGGTAAATGGTATTTCAGGAGAATTTCATTCAACAAAATTACTAAACAATAAATTACACCTTGGTTTAAATATTGCTACTTCAAATTTAGGAACAGCATTCAATTCTAATGCTTTATCTACTTGGGAAACTGAAATATCTACAATTTATTTTTTCCGTTCGTCTAAAAAACTTAATCCAATAGCTAGATTTAACTTAGGATTTGCTTCTGTACAAATTGACGATAAATATTCTTCTATTCCTTCTCGTTCTTTCATTGCTTCAATTGAAACAGGTGTAAACTATAGTATTAGTAGCTATTCTATACGAATGTTTGGAGGATACAATTTATTAAGTGGAAATGGGATAACAGGTCTAGGAACTATATATCCCATTTACGGAGGAATCGGTATAATGAAATCTTTTAAATAAAATCAAAAATTTGATTTTAATCGATATACTTTAAAAATTCGTTTTTTGTTTGCTCTGATTTAAAAGAACCACCATAATATACAGTTATTGTGGAAGAAGTATCATCTTTTATACCTCGTGAAGAAACACATAAATGTTTTGCATCGATATACACTGCTACATCTTGTGTACCTAACACTTTTTGAAGCTCATTTGCAATTTGAATAGTTAATCTTTCTTGCACCTGCGGTCTTTTAGCAAAGTATTGAACAATTCTATTCAATTTGGATAAACCAATCACCTTTCCACTGCTTTTGTATGCAATGTGCACTTTACCAAAAATGGGAACGAAATGATGTTCACAATTGCTGTAAAAACTGATGTTTTTTTCAACTAACATTTCATTGTATTGGTATTTATTCTCAAATAATGCAACCTTAGGTTTGTTAGCTGGATTTAAACCACTAAAAATTTCTTCAATATACATTTTTGCAACTCGCTCAGGAGTACCTTTTAAACTATCATCTGTCAAATCCAATCCTAAGGTTTCCATAATTTTACTAAAATGTAACGCAATGATTTTTTTCTTCTCATCATCACTTAAATCGAAAGCATCTTTTCTTAAAGGTGTTTCAATTCCTGTCATTATGTGATTATCACCTATCTCATCGTGAGATAAATCACCCAACATAATTTTATTATCATCTGATGGTGCTACTGTAAATATATCGTTCATTTTTTTGAGTATTAATCGTTTTATAAATAGCTATCTGAATCTTAACAATGATTGTTTGATTTGATTGCATACTTATAGTAACAAACAAAGAATTGTTTTGTTTAATGAAACAACACTAAGATTAAACAAAATAATCTCGATTTACCAAATCCAAGAAATCCCAAATGTTAAAGGAAATGCTTTTTCGACACGTTTAGCATCAAACATCGGAATTAAACTATAATTTGTAAAAACACCCATGTGTTTATATCCTATTCTAAATGAAGCGTTTAATTTATATGGACTTAAAGCATAATCACCACTCACACGGTTATTCACCTTATTTTTTTGATCAGATAAGGTTTGAATAAACTTAGAACCTATTCGCATCCCTGCTATTACACCAAACATAAAACACCAAGATTTTGATGGATTAGCATTCGTATTAAATTCGAAATAAAAAGGAAGATTAACATGCGTTGCTCTTAAAAAATTACGATCATAAGTATATTCTGTTTCTTTAATCGCCCAAAGCGAGTCTACATTGGAATTCAACTGTAAATTGTTTTTTATTCCAATTTTGGTCCAGTCAAATCCTAAACCAGTAGTAATACCTACATAATTTCCAATAATGGGAAATTTATGCTCAATCAAGTTTAATGAAATATAAAAAGACTTAGAAGGATCGTTTTCCAAAAATTTTTGTTTCCCAAAAGATGAGGTTTGTGTTGAATTTAACAACGATGTAAACCCAAAGTCTATACCACCCCAATGTCCGTATTTTTTAAATTTACGTTCTTCATCATTTTTCTCTTTCATTGCTTTTAATGTGGTATCTTTCTCTTCTACCTCAATTTTATCTATTGCTCCCTTTTTATGGTAAATTTTATATACTTTATTACCAATAACTAAACGCGTAGAATCATTTTTCTCTAAATCATTCTCTTGCGAAAAAGAGAAAAAATTAAAGAATAAAGTAAAGAGTAAAATGATTTTTTTCATTGGGATATTTTTTTCAAACATACGCTATTAAAATAAGAAAACAAGTTATTTTCCAATATAACCAGGCTCCCCTTTTTTTATCCGATCAAAAATCCAATCGTAATTGTAGGGCATATGGCTATCAATAAAATTCTTCTTTGGCCATTCTTTAGGCAAAAAAGCTCTTCCGTGATGTTGGTCGAAGTATAAACCCTTCACCTGGCATTGCGGAGCAATTCCATCTTGTTCCCATAACGGGTCCGGATTTACCTGATCTAAATTACTTCCATATTGCCATACTTGTAAAAACTTAGACCAATCAGCACCGTCCTGACTAGCATTTTCAGGAGATAAGATATAGATATTACCCAATACTACTTTATCTAAAAGGGTTTCAATTATACCTAATGCATAGGCATATCCCATACTGTGACAAACAATATCCAACGTATCTTTTACCTGGCTACTCATCAACATTTCCAAAGTCTTACCACCAATTCTTCCTTTATTTTTTCGGTAAATAAATCCTTCTGAGTTTGGTTGTTGGTTTAATCTATTGAATTTTAGCACCCCTTTTTTTCTGTTCAATAAATGATTAGATAAATACCAACTTTTAGCAAATCGAATAAAACTACGATGATTGGAAGTTTTTACACTCATACTCGCATCAAGGTAATAAAATTTAGAAGGCTTGAGTGTGTCAATAAATCGATCATCCAATTTATACCAATAATGGTATCGATCTTTTGAGGTAACTAAATTATCTGTCTCATTCTTTTCATATTTGTAATGCCTGTATCCATTAATAAAAATCAATATCCGTTTGGATATATGCTTGATTGTATCATCTCTCATTGGAAAGTCTTGCTTAAAAACAGACCAAATCCCTTTGCGTTTTACAATTGAAAGTAACATCCGCTTTTCTTCCGTTTTTCTTGAAAATTGAATACGAATTCTTTTGTTTGTAAGTGAATCTTTCCACGATTTCGATTGATGCTGAGTTGAAGTTTTGGGTATCGAAACAAAGTCAAAAACCAAACGTTTCATTTGTTCAACAGAAACCAGCTGTTGGTTTTTAAACGAATGAATATCGACA
>CANHVK010000082.1 GCA_947464135.1 Flavobacteriia bacterium
AACAACAACATTGAATGAAAGACAACGAAAAATAGTTAATCGAATGTTAGATGGAATAGAAGGTAAAATGACATCTTCTAAGTGGGCAAAAATGGCTAAATGCTCTAAAGATAGTGCAGTAAGAGATATCAACGAATTAATAAGTTTAGGAATCTTGATAAAAGAATCGGCAGGAGGTAGAAGTACAAATTATGAGTTAAAGAAAGATTGATTTTAAAACCCAAAGCAACATCTATTTTTTTAAATTTTTTATTTTTGTATTATGAATCATGTATCCAATCTTTTCATTCGAATCATCTTTTGTTTGATTGGAATTTTACCAGTCGGGTTTTGTATTTCACAAACTATTGAAAAAATTGATTTCGTTTCTGAAGGTAAACAGGTAGTTATTACCTATAATCTTGTTAACTGTAAACCAAAAGAGAATTACGAAGTTTCGTTGGTTTTTGTTGATCAAACTACACAACAACAAATTTCTCCAAGAAAATTGAAGGGGAATATTAGAAACAAAACATGTGGCAGTAAACGAATCGTTTGGGATATAAGTAAAGACATAAAATCATTATCTGGTACTTTTTATCCTGAAATTGCTTTAAATGCATATCCAAAAGGTCCTGTAGATATCAATGGTTATGAGTATGATATAGTAAAAATAGGCAGCCAAGAGTGGTTTACAGAAAATCTACGCACCACTAAATTTAATGATGGAACAAATATTCAATATGTTCCAAATGAAATTGATTGGCAATATCTTTCTAATAATGGATGGTGTTATTATCAAAATGATTCATCGAAAAACGATTTGTATGGGAAATTATACAATTGGTATACCTTAAATCCAGTGGCTAATGGAAATAAAAATATCTGTCCAATAGGGTGGCATGTACCTTCTGATGATGAATGGGAAGTATTAATCACTTATTTAGGTGGAAAATACAATGCGGGTAAAAAAATGATCCGAAATGATAACAATATATGGGGTGTTTTTAATTCAACTGAAATTAACTCATCTGTATTTAGTGCCTTGCCAAATGGTTATAGAGGATATGATGGCATTTATTATGATGGAGAAGCAGGAGCCTATTGGTGGAGTTCAACTCAAAGTGATTCTGAAAACGCTTGGTATAGAAATATAACCAATGAAAATTTTAAGGTAAACAATTTTGATGGAAGTAAAAATGACGGAATTGCCATTCGTTGTTTAAAAGATTAATAATATTCCTAATTTAAAATCCTTCAATAGCCCCTAAACCAAACAGTGCATAGTCATATTTAGAAGGATCGATAGGATCAAATTTTCGTAAATGCGTCATTAATTCTTCTAATGTTTTTAAATCGTTTTGTTTTCGTGTAATTAATCCTAATTTTCTGGAAATATTCGCGGTATGAACATCTAATGGAATGTTTAATTCAGAAGTTGAAATTGATTTCCAAATACCTACATCTACACCGTTTTGATCGGATCGAACAAACCATCTTAGCATCATCTGCAATCTTTTAGCGGCAGCACCTTTTTCTGGATTTGAAACATGTTTTTCTGTTCTGTTTTCGTGTGGCAAAGAAAAAAAACGTTTTCTAAATTGAACTATTCTCCCTGTAGCTCCAGGAATTATTGGGTGAGGGGAGAAAGATTTTTCTAACCCTTCGTTTTGATAAATATCTTTTAAGGCTAAAAAGAAATAATCTAAATCGGTTGCATTAAAGGTACGATGAACAAATTTTTTGGACTTAGTAGTTGGCTCTTGATAATTCATGAGAAACTCGTATGGAGAACTTCCCATTATATCAAGTAATTTTTCTCCACTATTTATAATAGCCTTACGATTTCCCCAAGCAATTGTAGAGACTAAAAAACCTACAATTTCTATATCTTCTTTATTATGAAAACGATGAATCAGGGAAACAGGATCATCAGGAATAAAGTTTGATGTGTTAAACTCAGAAACTTTAAAATCTAAAAAATCTTTTAATTCATCAAAAGGAATTGACATTAGTTAGAAATTAAAAATCCATCTTGCATTACTAATTTTCGATCAGCTTTATCAGCAAGAATTTCATTATGAGTTACAATGACAAAAGTTTGTTTAAATTGCTCTCTTAAATCAAAAAATAATTTATGAAGTTCATTCGCATTCATTGAGTCTAAATTTCCAGACGGTTCATCTGCAAATATGATTTTAGGAGAATTAATTAAGGATCTAGCAATCGAAATTCGTTGTTGTTCACCACCTGAAAGTTCAGATGGTTTATGTTTTTTTCGATCCGAAACACCAAGGATTTCAAATAATTCTTCGGCTCTTTTAGAAGCTTCAGAAATGGATTCACCTTTAATCAAAGAAGGGATTATAGCATTTTCTAACGCTGAGAATTCAGGTAATAACTGATGAAATTGGAAAATAAATCCAATATGTTGGTTTCTAAATGCGGAAAGTTTCTTTTCTGAAAATTCTAATGGATTTACATTATCTATGAAAATTTTCCCGGAATTTGGTCTTTCTAAAGTTCCTAAAATTTGAAGTAAAGTTGTTTTTCCAGCACCTGATGAACCAACGATTGAAACAATTTCACTTGCTTTAACTTCTAACGAAACTCCTTTAAGAACCTTTAAATCATTAAAGGAATGTATTATATTTTCAGCGCGAAGCATTATTTCCCTTTCATTTTTAGTGAATGCCCCATTTTATCTCTTTTCGTACGTAAATACGATTCATTATGGATATTACTTTCGACTTCGATTGGAACATTTTCAACAACTTCTAAACCATAACCAACTAATCCAGTTCGTTTTGTTGGATTATTTGTCATTAATCGCATTTTATTTACACCCAAACTTCTTAAAATTTGCGCACCGATTCCGTAGTCACGTTCATCACTTTTAAATCCTAACTGTAAGTTAGCTTCAACAGTATCAAGTCCTTGTTCCTGAAGTTTATATGCCTTTAGCTTATTGATTAAACCAATTCCACGACCTTCTTGATTCATGTAAACAATTACACCTTTTCCTTCTTTTTCAATCAATTCCATTGCTTTTTCTAACTGTGGACCACAATCACAACGACAAGAGCCAAATACATCCCCTGTAATACAAGATGAGTGTACTCTAACTAATATAGGTTCATCAGCATTCCAGGTTCCTTTGATTAAAGCTAAATGTTCTTGATTTGTTTCTTTTACCCTAAATGCGTGTAATTTAAATTCACCCCTTTCAGTTGGCATTTCAACGTGAACAACTTCTTCAATCAAAGAATCATTTTTAAGACGATATTCAATTAAATCAGCGATAGATATGATTTTAAGATCAAACTTTTCGGCAATTACCATTAATTCTGGTAAACGCGCCATTGTTCCATCTTCATTTAAAATTTCTACAATAATTCCAGCTGGTTCAAACCCTGCCAATTTGGATAAGTCTACCGCAGCTTCTGTATGACCAGCTCTCCTTAAAACTCCTTCTTTTTTCGCTCTTAAAGGAAAAATATGTCCTGGCTTTCCTAACTCTTCAGGATCTAAATTAGGATCGATAAGTGCCAAAATTGTTTTTGCACGATCTTGAGCTGAAATACCAGTAGTACAACCATGTCCAATTAAGTCAACGGAGACAGTAAAAGGAGTTTCATAAGCAGCAGAGTTCGATTGAACCATCAAATTCAACCCAATTTCATCACATCGATCTTCCATCAACGGAGCGCAAATTAATCCACGACCATGAGTAGCCATAAAATTAATTAACTCAGGAGTTGCATTTCTTGCTGCTGTTAAAAAATCACCTTCATTTTCTCGATCTTCATCATCAACAACAATGATTACTTTTCCAGCTTTTATGTCTTCGATTGCTTCTTCAATCGTATTTAAAGTTTTACTCATTGTTTTCAGTACATTGAAAGGATTGTAAATTTAACGATAAAATTTTTCAGAAGTAGATTTTCTTTTAATTCATCATTTTATTTGTTGAATTAACGATTAATTCAGTTAATTGTTCATTTAGTGAAATCCAAGAAAAATGATCTTTAACGAATGCTTTACCTTGATTTTTAATTTTACTGTATAATTCATCATCTTTAAGCAGTCGTTCAATTTGAAATTTAAATTCATCCTTTGAGTTCGCAATTAAAATAGATTCTTCTGGAATTGCACCCAATGCGGTATTTGCCATGGTTGTAGTTACACAAGGAATACCCAACGCCATTGCTTCTAATAATTTATTTTGTAATCCAGTCCCTAAAAACATAGGGGCTACAAAAACTTTTGCTTGAAGATAACTTTCACGAATATCTTCAACCCAACCACTTATTTCTACTTGATTAGTTTTTAACTTTAATACTGATTTAGATGGTTTTATACCTGAAATCAAAAGTTTAATATCTTTATTTAATAAAGGAATAATTTCTTTGACAATATATTTACTTGCTTCTATATTAGGAATGTAGCTCATATTTCCCGTAAAAACCAAATCATAAGTTGGCGTATTATATTTAGAAGATATAAAGAATTTTTCGCTTATTCCATTTTTTAAAATTGCTATTTCCTTTGATTTAGGATGAATAATATAGGACTGATCTTGTTCTGAAATAATGATATGTTGCTCAAAATAATCAAAAATATACCTTTCATAGTTACGTAATCTTATAAATTCTTGTTTAAAAAGATATTTTAGATACCATGGTTGGATTTCAATTCTTCGTTCAATTCCTTTCGAAAGAACATCCATATAATCTAAAACTTTTGGACACTTATGGTAATCTTTTATATATTCTGTAGTTCTAATTAATTGACTAAAAATGTATTCAGGATGAACCCTTTCTATAATTTTACCAATTTTACGATGGATATGATATTGCCAAAAATAGGCTACTTGAAAAGGTTTTTCCGTAAAAAAACAATTAAATAAACTGAAGATTTGTAAAAGTCGATTTAGTTTAAATAAGTGTACTTCTTTGCAATATTGATTAATTACTTCTAAATCATTCGATTTAATCTCAAATTCAGTTAGGCAAATTAGATAAATATCAAATTGTTCAGAGAGCCCAGTAATTTGATGAAACGCACGTAGTTTATCACCCTTTTCCAAAGGATATGGAAAACGTGAAAGAAGTACAACTAATCTTGGTTTAGCATTTTTTGACGAATTCATCTAATTCTATTTCAATCTTTGAGTGATGATAGTTTTCATTTATATATTTAACTGCTTTATTTTGAATATCAATAATTTCTGAATTTTCAATTTCTTGAATTATTGAAATGTAATCATCATCGGAATCAGCAATAAAACAGGCTTCACTATTTATTCCTTGAATAGCAAGTTTACTTCCAATTACTGGTATTCCAAGTGAAAGAGCTTCTAAAATTTTAATTCTAACACCTGATCCTGAAAAGATAGGTGCAATTAATATTCCACTACGAGACATAAAATCAATGACGGAATCTACTTTCCCATAAATTTTTATTGAATCTGATTGAAATTTATATAAACTTTCAGGTGTGTAAGAACCCGCAATATGAAGTGTTGATTTTGGATTTGCTTTTAAAATTTTTGGAAATAAAACCTTAATTAAATAATTTATAGCATCCAGATTTGGTTGCCAATTGTAAGCACCTATAAAAAAATAATGATTCTTTTCAATCTGTGTTATTTGCTCTGCACACTGTATTGAAAAGGGAAGATTCATAATAGGTTTATTAGTATTTAGCGATTGTATAAAATTTTCATCAAATTTACTTATCGTTAAAATCCCGTCTACAAGGTTTAAATTATTTAATTCAAAATTTTTTAATTTTTTGGTTAATATATTTAAATATATCTTTTTTAATAAGTTATTTGTGTTGGAAGTTCGCTTTTCCCATATTTTAAATTCAATGTTTGGGGTCCTTAAAATTATTTTAGCGTTTGTATCTTTTCTGAGAATTGACAAATAGGGGAGCATATAAATGCTTTCAAGAAATATAATATCGTACTTATTACTTAAATATTGAGTTAATTTTTCTTCAAAAGCTTGACTATGAAATCTATTTACATTGTACGAAGAAGTAGAAAATAAATTTTTGAAAGCTTTCCAAGTTGAAATTTTCGTGTTCAAAAAAACGGATTCGACTATAAAATCCTTCTTTTTTAAATGTTCGTAAGCAATTTTATTAAACGGATGTTTGTGAGTCTCTATTGTAAGATGGTGAACTTTTGGATATATCTGTAATAAATGATTTAAAAATGAAGCCATAGCTACGCATCCGCCATCAACTGAAGGATAAATAGGTTTATTAGTTAAATAAAGTACATTCATTACTTTTTTCTAAAAAGTTTGATCCAAGCATCTTTATCAAACACTTTAGAGTCATTAGCTGCACTTCTCATTAACAAAAAGGCGACTGGTGACAAAACAAAAGTTGCTAACCACATACCAACAAATGGACTGACTTTACCTGATGAACACAATCCTTCTCCAATTTCTGTAAGAACAAAATAGATCATAAATAGGAGACAAGCGATTACAACAGGTGCTCCAAAACCACCTTTTTTAACTATCGCACCTAAAGGTGCACCAACAAAAAACAAAACAATGATCGCAAAGGCTAACGCAATTTTTCTATGATATTCTATTTTATATAAATTAATATTTGAAACAAATGATTTAATGAAATCTCGTTGTCCTTTAATAGCATCTAAATCTCTAGTAAGCATTCCAATTGCACGATCATAAATTACATTTTTTTCTTCTTTGGGTAGTGTTTGAAAGCTCAGATCTAACTCATTTTGGATTGAATCAAGTTGTAATTCATTTAAATTTTCTACGTTATTAGGAAGAAGATATTTATGATCCAATTTTAAACTTTTAACGAAATTATCAAGTACTTTTTTATTTTCAATTATGATTGAATCAATCACAACATCTATTTGGAAAATACTTAACATTTCAAATGAGTTTTTAAAAAGGTTTTCATCACTTCGATTCAGTTTGAATCCTTTCAAATTTATTTTATAAGTAGCATCTTTAAAAGCACTTCTTCTGGAAGGGTAGTAGTTCCCTCTGTTTTTAGATTCTAAATTGATGGCTTGGTTAACAGATAGTTCTTCTAAAACTGAACCGTTTTTTAAATGTAAATATAGATTATTTCCGTATGTAGAATTATATAAAGTAGCTTTTTCAGCTTTGACTGTTTTTACTATGTTTGGGTCATTATGATCATGAATAACTACATCATATAATGTTCCATTTAATTCTTTTTTAACTTTAATCGCTAATCCATCTAATTCATTCGAATAAGTTCCTGGAGTAATTATTTTTGAGATTTTAGTTTCTTGGATATCATAAATCAAAGCTTTCCACTTCAATGTGGCAATTGGTATGATATAATTTGAGAAATAAAAAGTACCTATAGCAATAAAAAAAACCACTAACATCAATGGTCTCATGATACGGTACAAAGATAATCCTGAAGCTTTTAAAGCAGTTAATTCATTGTTTTCAGCTAAATTCCCAAAAGTCATAATGGAAGATAACAACATAGCCAAGGGTAGAGCTAGTGGAATTAAACTTGCTGATACATAGAGTAAAAGTTCTAGAATTATTGAAAATTCGAGTCCTTTTCCCATTAAATCATCTATATATTTCCAAAAAAATTGCATGATCAACATGAACATGGAAATAATGAAGGTCACAATAAAAGGACCTATAAAAGAACGAATACTAAATACGTAAAGTCGTTTCAAAACAATATTTTAAGCTCCTAAATGACGTTTAAGTTCCTGAATTTGAGAGTCCCATAAATGCTTTGCTTCTTTAACTTCACTTTCATCTTCTGCAAAATCAACGATTTTTAAAACAAGTGATTTAGTCATTGGATCGATTGTATATGTAAATTCAAAATAAGCACCATTATTTTCTTCTTCATCATGTAACCAAACAAATTTCACTGAATGGCCTAAACGTTTGCTTTTTAAACGAGCTTTTTCTTCAGATTTATCCCAAACAAATGTATATACGTCTTCTTTTACTTTAACGTCATCAGCAAACCAATCTGCTAATCCAGCAGGTGTACTCATACTCGTTTCTAACACCTTTAATGATACTTTCAATAAATATTCTACTTCAAATTTTACTTTATCACTCATAAAAAAGTTATTATCAAGTTTGTTTAAATTCTAAATATAGAGAAATTTAACAATATTGAAAGTCAAAAATGAACAAACTTTTTAGAATAATGATTTTAATTCTTGAAAATTCATATTTAAAAATTTGTTTTTAAGTTATTTACACAATTAAAATCCAAAGTAATAGAAATAATTTCATTAAAATTTTATACTACAAAAAATATTAATATATTTGCACTCGATTTAATCGACATGGCGGGTTAGCTCAGTTGGTTAGAGCGCAGGATTCATAACCCTGAGGTCACGAGTTCAACTCTCGTACCCGCTACACTTAAAACCCTTGATTATCAAGGGTTTTTTTATTTTAAAATCTTTCGATTTCTCGAAAAATAGACTTGTAGTCCAGTTTGTAGTCCAGTTGCTCGGTTTTTTCTCCAAAATTTGCACTTTAAAATTCTTCATTTTTTTGTTATTTATTTAATTCAAAATTGTCTTTAAAAGGGTTAAATCCTATTGTTAAATCTTTGATAAATTTTTCATCAATATAATGTTTTAACATAACCTCTA
>CANHVK010000083.1 GCA_947464135.1 Flavobacteriia bacterium
GAAGGAGAGTCTTTACTTCGATTTGTCATCGATGTATTTTTAATAACAGCTATTATCTTATTAATTGGAGAGGTTATCCCAAAAGTATATGCTACCAAACAAGGTTTGAAAATAGTTAAAATGATGTCGCAACCGTTAACTTTTATTTCTAATTTACCACCAATTTCTTGGCTTAGAAAGTTTTTGGTTAACGGAACAAAAATGATTCATAAATACGCTAGGAAAAAAGACATCAAGGTTTCAAGTGATGAATTAGAACAAATTTTAGCTTTAACTAAAGAAGAAACTACTTCTGAAGAAGATCACAAAATACTTGAAGGAATTGTAAAATTCGGAGCAACAGATGTGAAACAAATTATGAGGCCCAGAACGGAAATTGAAGCGATTTCTAACACATTAAATTTTAGAGAGGTACTTAATCACATTGAAGAAATGGGTTATTCAAGGGTACCTGTGTATGATACTACTTTAGATAACGTTGAAGGGATTTTGCATATTAAAGATTTACTACCATTTATTGATCAAAATGAAAATTTCAATTGGCAAGAATTACTCAGAAAACCCTTTTTTGTTCCTGAAAATAAAAAACTTGACGATTTATTGAATGATTTTCAATCGAAAAAGATGCACATGTCTATTGTGGTAGATGAATACGGTGGAACAAGTGGATTAGCTACTTTAGAAGATATTTTAGAGGAAATTGTAGGTGATATAACAGATGAATTTGATGAACAAGAATTAAGTTATTCAAAAATTTCTGAAAACGAATTTGTTTTTGAAGGCAAAACAGCACTCGTTGATTTCTATAAGGTTACTAAAATTGATGGAAAAGAATTTGAGAATAACAAGGGGGAAGCAGATACAATTGGAGGATTTATTGTAGAACAAGCTGGAAGAATTATGATGAATAAAGAATTCATACAGGTTGAAAACTGCAAACTTATCGTTGAAGCTTCTGACAAAAAACGTATAAAATCTATTCGAGTACTAATTCAGGAAGTTGATTCATCATTAAATACAGAATTATAATGTTAAAGAAAATCACTGTAATAATAACCGGAGCATTACTATTAACCGCTTGTGGATCAGATGAAATGCCTATTCCTAAACCACCCACTTTTTTGAATATTGAGTTACCTGCTCATTCATACAAAAAATACAATGAATCTTGTCCTTATGAATTTGATGTATCGACGCTATATCAAGTTAGAGATGTATATGAAGAAAAAACATTGACTTGTCACAAAGACATCTTATTTGGGAAATTAAATGGTACGCTACATTTTTCCTATATCATTATGGACAAACCTTTGAAAGACTATGTAAATTATGCGATTGATAAGGTAGATGAACATAAAATCAAAGCTACTGACATTAGAGACAATCAAATTATACGCCCAAAAGATAAAGTTTACGGCACTTTTTTCGAATTAAAGGGTGATGTTGCTTCGCCTTTTCAATTTTACCTTACTGACTCTGTTTCTCGTTTTATCAGCGGGGTTGTTTACATGAATTCACGACCGAATTACGATTCTATCAAACCGAGTTTAGATTATATTAAGAAGGATTTGAATAAGATGCTTGGTTCTTTTAAGTGGAAGTAGTTTTTTTTATACGAAAGACTATTAGACGAAAGACTTTATACGCGAAGAAAATTCATTAAACAACAAAGGCTTCCGATTGGAAGCCTTTGTTGTTTAATGTACTATTTAATTATTTGAATAAACAAATTAAGTAATAGAAACCTGCTGCGAAAAGCGCACTTACAGGAATGGTTAGAATCCATGCCCAAAGTAAGTTGATTGTAACCCCCCAACGAACAGCACTTAATCTTTTTGTTGCCCCTACCCCAATGATAGAACCAGTAATTGTATGTGTTGTAGATACAGGGATACCCATTTGTGATACCGTAAATAAAGTTAATGCACCTGCTGTTTCAGCACAAACACCTTCTAGTGGTGTAACTTTGGTGATTTTAGACCCCATTGTTTTAACGATTTTCCAACCACCAAACAAGGTTCCAATACCAATCATTAAATAACATCCAAATGATATCCAAAAAGGCATTGTATCAGAATTCACTTTCGTTTTCAATTTGTGTCCTTTAATCAATTCTCCATTTTCAACGAAAGAAGCAAAAATCCCAGCCTTTTCATATTTTGAAGACAATTCTTTTTTATGGAAAATTAATTGATTATTGTCTGCATCATAAACGTCATCACCTTTAGTATATACGTGTAACTTTTCTAATGCATCATCTGCTTCACTAAATGATTTAAATTTAGAAGCATTTGGATATTCTTTGTTCAATTTTTCATCTTCAAAGATTACTTCTTGTGTTTTCGCATCAACAATATTATCTCCTAAAGCATAAAAAGTAACTCCATCTATTATACCTGTTTCCGGTTTGAACTTTTCTTTCTTTCCTTCTTCATCTTTGAATTCGATTTGCATTAATTCAGAGATTTTGAAATTAGCTCCAATTTCTTCTGTTAATTTACCATCTCTTCCTAAGTTACCATACACCATCAATGCAGCACAAATGATACCCATTACTTTTTGAGAATCTGCACCACCATGACCAAGGGAAAAAGCTGCAGAAGAAAGTAATTGTAACTTCTTGTACATATTTGATTCTTTCAATGCAGATTGCTTTTTACCATGAACAAGCATATAGTAGATGTAAGCAAGAATAAAAATCGCTAACATGATTAAAACAATATACATCATAATAGGCTTCATATCCATATACTCAATCATATAATCCATCAAAAAATATAATCCTGCAGAACCTGCTAAAATGATGAAAAACTTCAATACATACCTTCTACTCACCGTAATAATAGCAATAATAAATGCTATTACACCACCAATAAGCGGAGCCAATACAATAAACGAAACTACAGGTATAATCTCATCAAATGCGATCACACCAAATCCTGCATGTGCAACGGCAGCACCAGCGAAACCACCTATCAAGGTATGAGACGATGATGAAGGAATACCTAACCACCAAGTAAATAAATTCCAAGTAGTTGCAGCCAATAATCCAGCAAGGATTACCCATAAATCAATTGCACCACTATCTACTGTTTTAGCCACTGTATTTCCAACACTCATGTCGAATACCCAGAATGCCAACACGTTGAAAGCGGCAGCCCATAGTACAGCTTGAAAAGGAGTCAACACTTTCGTTGAAACCACAGTTGCAATGGAATTCGCTGCATCGTGAAAACCATTCACTAAATCGAAGATTAAAGCGATGGCAATAACGACTAACAATAATGTAAACATCTTATTTAAATTTAAAGTTGAATGATTATGCGTATTTTACAACGATAGATTCCATTACATTACCAGCATCTTCGCATTTATCAGTTACTTTTTCAAGATTTTGGTAAATTTCTCTTTTCTTAATTAACAATTTAATATCTGTTTCATTTTCGAAAAGATTCTCAATGCTTAAATCAAAGATATCATCCACTTGGTTTTCGATACCATTAATTTTGATCACACATTCAACTACTTTGTTAATGTTTTTCAAGTTTCTCAATTCTAGTACCGCTCTATTAACAGAAAGAACTGACTCCTTAATAGCATCAGCCATTTTGATAATTCCTTGATCAGAAGTTGGCTCTACTTTATAAAAATTTAATTTTTTAGCTGTTGCATAGATATAATCAGCGATATCATCCAATGCAGACGCTAAACTGTGAATATCTTCTCTATCGAAAGGAGTAATGAAATTCTTACCTAATTCAACAAAAATTGTATGAGTTAATTTATCATTTTCATGTTCCAAATCTTCCATTTGCTTAACGATCGCAGCTCTTTTGTTGTAGTCAGATTCGTTTACTACTTCTACTAATTTAACAGCAAGAGATTCTAGGTTAGCACTTGCACTTTCAAAAAGTGTGTAGAACACTTTGTCTTTTGGTAAAAAGAATTTTAAAATTGACATATCTAAAATATTTGTTGGTCAAAATTAGCATTTCTTTATTGCGTTCGATGATTGTTAAATCACATCTTAACGTAAACATAACATTGATACAATTAATCGAGTGTTAAATAATTAAAAATCAAATCATTAAATATAAAAATATGTATTAAAAACAAAAAACAACAAATTAATTATTTTAAAATTCAAAACTCAAAATCAAACAAAAAACTAATTTTCAGAATTTTATAATATTAATTTAATGTTAACAAATTTAACTATGCGTTAACTTTATTTAAATCATATGTTAATTATATGTTGTGTAGATAATTTTGGCTTCACAAATAATTAACATAAATGAAAAAATTAATTGCTGTTACCTCGCTTTGTTTAGCATCTTTAGGAAGTAGTTTAGCTCAAAACTCGCCACTAATTGTAAAAACAAAAAAAGAATCTGGAATAGAAGTTATTCAAAAAGATAGTTTATTCGGTATTCAATTTCAATTTAGAATGCAAAATCGAGCTGGATACTTATCAAAATCTGAAGAAGATTTAACTCCTTCAGAGATGGAATTTAGAGTAAGACGATTACGTATGCGTATGAAAGGATTTGTATTCAATCCAAAATTAACCTATCACATACAATTATCATTTTCAAGGGGTGATATGGATTGGGAAGATCCAAATGCTTCTAAATACAATACAAGTCCAAACGTTGTAAGGGATGCAATTATATATTATGAACCAATCGATAATTTAAAATTTGGATTTGGACAAACAAAGTTACCAGGAAATCGTCAACGAGTAATTTCTTCAGGGAACCTTCAATTCGCAGATCGTTCAATTGTTAACTCTACATTTACACTAGATCGTGACTTTGGATTTTTTGGAAGTTATGAAAAAGAATATTATGCACTTAAAGGAGCTATTACATCAGGTGAGGGAAGAAATAGTACTAAATCTGACAAAGGGTTAAATTACACTGGTCGTTTAGAGTTATTACCCTTTGGTAGATTTACTAAAGGAAATGACGAATGTGAAGGGGATTTAGCAAGAGAACAAAAGCCTAAATTAGCAATTGCTTCTTCATTTAATCATAATGAAAATATTGTTAGACAATCTGGTACGCTTGGTAATGATTTATCATCAGATGTAGATATGAAAAACATGCATTTGGATTTATTGTTTAAATATAAAGGGTTTGCATTTTATCAAGAATATTGTTCAAGAATTGCAAAAAATAATATTCTTGTTGATCCTAGTGATAAGACTAAATTCAGAAATGTTTATACTGGATTTGGTAGTCTTTCTCAAATAAGCTACTTATTTAAAAACAATTTTGAATTAGCTTTTAGATATGCAAACATTACTCCAGATGAAAAACTTTATAACAATTCAATTTACAAAACTGTAAATGAGAAAAAACAAGAACACTTTCATTTAGGAGTTACTAAATATTTATATGGTCATAGAGTAAAAGTACAAGGAAACCTTCTTTATCAAATTACGCATGATCTAAAAAATTCAACGAATCACAAACAAGTTGGAGCTATATTTCAAGTTGAGTTAGGGATATAATCGTTTTCATTAAAACAATTTTTAAAGGCTATTCATTGATTTGGATAGCCTTTATGCATATTTAACAATCATGTTCTCTAAAAAATTAGCACATTCTTTTGCTTGGTAACTTACTTTTTCCAAGTTTTTCAAGATTTCACGTGTTTTAATAAGCGTTTTAGGATCTTCTGTTTCTTCAAAGAGGCGATCTATCGCCATTAAAAAGGTGTCTTTTGAATCTGTGTGTTTATCAAATATTCTTTTGATAATTTCTAAATATTCTTTGGTAAATTTTAATTGTTTAAGGTGATCAATTGCATTCGAAACTTCGGTTATTAAAAAGTGAATTTCTAAAGCAAAAACATCAAAACCAGAAGCATCAGGGTGAATTTTATAAAAATTTACATTAGATGATATTTTAATTAAATTATCACCAATAGACTTTATTGATTTTACTAATCCGTAAATATCTTCTCGGTCATAAGGAGTAATATAATTCATTCCAAGATCTAAAAAAATCTGATGAACCAATTGATCATTTCTATTCCCGAATTCAGAAAGTTCAACTATTAATTTCGCTCTTTTTAAATACTCTGGTTCACGAACAATATTAGCAAACAGGTTATTAATTTGAATTAGATTAGAATTAACTTGATTGATACGATTGTAGAATAGTTTCCGTTGAGGACGAACAATATTTTTCAATAACCTTAACATAAAATCCCTTTTAATTTCAAATGTAAAAGAACAATTTGTCATAAATCGGATTATGAATAAAGCATAATAGAATCATAAAATTTGATAACATATACAGTACAAAAATTAATACTTATTAATTTATATTTAACATTGAATTAAAACTTAATATATGTTTCTTGTTGAATAACATTTTTATTTGTAAATTGTATAAAAAAAAGCTATGAAAACAATTTATATACTTTTTGCATTAGTGGCTTTCGTTGGATTCAGTTGTAATTCTACAAAGTTAGCCCTAGATAACTCACACGAGAATGAATTATCTAGTTCGAATGATACCATTTTTTACCATAGCGTACCCGTCGCCAAGGTAGAGCATTATGGTTGGGTAGTAGATAATCATGACAACTATACTCAAAAAATTGTTTTAAAAGATATAAGTTGCTGCGATGATTATTCGGTAGATGTAATTAGTTATGTAAAACACAAACACAATCATGCATTGATAGAATATCGCAACAAATAAAAATCATTTTTACAATTCGATTATACTATATAAATATAACAAAGGGTGTACAAATTGTGCACCTTTTGTTATTGAGTCACCTTAAGAATCCAAGCATCTCTCACTAATTCTTTTCTAAATATTTTTAAAACCTTCAGTATATCATCAGAAGATTTTATTTTATAACCAACATAATTTAATTTAGAAGATGGAAAACGATAAATAATTATGGGATATTTGAATTTAGTGGAAGCTAAATTTTGAGCATTTTCAGAAATTTTGAAAGCCCCCACAATTACATAATACCCTATTTGATATGTACTATCTGATTTTAATTGAACAACATTTACATTTTTTTTAAGGGTATTTATAATTGAATCTTGAGCAACTAATTTTTGCTGCATATTAGACAAGATATTTAAAACTGAATCATACTTAACGTATTGATTATTTGCCTTTGAAATTTGACTAATCTCAGACATTAAATCATCAAAATTTAAAGTTATCTTTTTATTCTTTTGTGAAAATATGTTCAATGATGAACAGAAAAAAAGAATTATAATTAAATACTTACACATAACTACTGATGAATTTTAGTTTCAAGAATTTTTAATTTATCAGCTATAATTTGCTTGTATTTATTCGCTACTTCTAGATATCTTTCAGTAGTATTCATTTTTGATAACTCTTGAATTTCAACAATTATTTTATTCAATTCATACTGTATATCTTGTTTTGAAATATCTTTAGAATTAATCAAAATATCCAATCGATCAACTATTAACTTCAACTTTAACAAATAAAAATTATCACCTGTTGAAGGTGTTTTAGCACTTGGAATTTGCTCTTTTGAATTTTCTTGTAGATTATTTTTTTCAACAGTTTGAATTGAACCATACTTTTGATCTTTAGATAAAAATGTATGAATAAACGCAAGCTCCAATCCATCATTAACAAAAGCAGTATTACGATTATTTGCAAAAGCATAACTCATTTTATACATACTATTTTTATATCTAAGACCTACTTGATACACTGTTGCTTTTTTAGAAATTACATTAAACCCAACAATTGGTGATATATAAGGATGAATATTATACTGAAAAAAAGAACCTAAATTAAAATCACTAGTTAATCCTTGTTTTGTATATAAAAAATGTGGTGATACTGCCATTTTATCATTTATATCATAATGAAATTGAAAATGAAGATTTGTTCTTAACTCATTGACATCTCCTAAACTAATATTTCCATTATTTTTTGATAAATGGTAAAAAGCAAGGCCAGAAGTAAGCATCATTTTTTTTGATGGGAATTTATATCTATAAACTATTCCAACATTATTATCTAACTTATAAAAACTTTGTTGAGCAAAAGATTCACCCGACTCAATCGTTTTATCGAATCCAGTTTGAGCGAACGGTGAATATTGGGATTCGAAATAAAATCTTTTCGTATTTAAACTATTATTGACAACACCTAATTGCATCCCAATCGCAAGTAAATGTTTATCATCAAACATTTTATGATTTAATATTTTATATGAAACAGATGCAAAATAATTAAACGTATTAAAAGAACCATCTACCGCTCTGTTATTACCAAAGTACTGCCCTACCGAAAAACGGTCACCTAAGGGCGTATCCATTCCTAGACCTAGAGCACTCGCATCACCATTAATTAAATTTCTGGAAGAATTGCTATGGTAATTTGCATTTACCTGAATCCCTTTATTGTCAAACAATCTGTCTCCTGTTAATGCAGGATTAAGAAATAAATCATTCATCTCATATTGATAAAAGCGAGCATC
>CANHVK010000084.1 GCA_947464135.1 Flavobacteriia bacterium
CAACTAAAATTATTTTTGGTAAAGAGACTATTTCTCAGTTGAAAAATGAAATTCCGTCAAATGCAAAAGTCTTATTGCTTTATGGTGGAGGAAGTATTAAATCAAATGGAATTTATGAGGAAGTCAAAACTGCACTTTCAAATTTTGAAGTAGTTGAATTTGGTGGAATACCAGCTAACCCAGAATATGAAGTTTTACTTGATGCATTAAAAATTATCAAAGAACAAAATATAACTTATTTATTAGCTGTTGGAGGTGGTTCTGTGATTGATGGAACTAAATTTTTAGCTTCTGCTGCATTATTTCAAGGAGAAAATCCATGGGATATTTTAGAGAAAGGAATTCGTACTGAAATTGGTATGCCTTTCGGAACTGTTTTAACCTTACCAGCAACTGGTTCTGAAATGAATTCTGGAGCAGTCATTTCAAGACGAGGGACGGATCAAAAATTAGGTATGGGTGGACCTGGATTATTTCCTCAATTCTCTATATTAGATCCTAAAGTAATTCAATCTATTCCGAAAAAACAACTTGCAAATGGAGTTGTTGATGCTTTTACTCACGTATTGGAGCAATATATGACTTACCCAACAGGAGCCTCATTACAAGACCGATTTGCAGAGAGTATTTTACAAACCTTAATTGAAGTAGGACCAGTTATTATTGAAAATCCATATCATTATGAAACCGCTTCTAACTTTATGTGGTCGTGCACGATGGCATTAAATGGACTAATTCAGAAGGGTGTTCCAACTGATTGGGCTATTCATGCCATGGGACATGAACTCACTGTTTTCTATGGGATTGATCATGCAAGAACTTTAGCTATAATTTGCCCTAGTCATTATCGTTATAATTTTGAATCGAAAAAAGTAAAACTAGCACAATGTGCTACTCGAGTTTTTGGAATTCAGGAGGGAACTATTGAAGAAAAAGCTACTGCATGTATAAAAGAGTTTGAAAAGTTCTTTATTAAATTAGGAATTCCTACAAAACTATCTGCTTATACCGATAATTACATTGGAACAGCAGAACGTATAGAGGCCAGATTTACTGAAAGAAGTTTACTAGGATTGGGAGAACATAAAGCTATAACGCCAGCAGATGTTAGACAAATTGTGAGTATGAGTTATTAATGCTGATTTAAACTTTTAAATTAAGTAAATCATCATCCTTAATCACCCTACTAATAGGGAAACCTACATAATCATTTTTTTTACTTTATAATAAATATGTTAACACCTCTAGAAGAATGTCTAACAACTAATTACAAAGATGGAATGATTGCGTTTTTAAAAGCACACCCTGAATGTTGGGACGAAGCAATAGAATTAGCAGTTACTAACAAACAACCCTATTCTTGGCGGGCAGCGTGGTTACTTTGGTCTTGTTTAACGAAAAATGATACACGAATACATCCCCATATCGATGATTTAATTCAAGCGATGGAAGGGAAAAAAGATGGACATCAAAGAGAAATCTTAAAAATCCTATTGGTAATGGAACTAAATGAAGAGCAAGAAAGTAAATTGCTTGATTTTTGTATTCAAGGTTGGAAACAAACTCAAAAAACTCCATCAATTCGATATACCGCTTTTCGATTTATGCACCAAATGGCAAAAAAATATCCAGAACTTTCTCAAGAAATTAAATTGTATAACCAAAAACACTATATAGAAAGTCTATCTCCTGGGGTTAGAAAATCAATCTGTAAAATGATTGATAACTTATGACCAAAACTTTATTTTAATTTATTCGATAAATAAAGAAAAGATAAGGGATTGAAAATTAAAATCTTTAAAACACCTCCCTAAATCTCTCCTCAATGAGGGAAATTAAACCATTATAAAACCAAAAAGGACCTTCCGAAGAAAGTCCTTTAAGTTATTTAACCCTGTAGTTGTTAAATTTGATCCGTACATTCTTTAACGTAAGAAACATACTTAAGTTACACTTTTTTTGAAAAAAAATTAAACATTTGACAACTCATTCATCATCCACTTCATTTTCAATATTTTAACCATCAATTTAATTTCAATTTCTACTAATTTATTTTCTGAAGATAAGTATGCTTGTTCCCTAGTATTCACTAAAAACAAAGAACTCTCACCCATTTCAAAGTGAATTAATTCAGCATCTCGTAACTTTCTAGTATGTTCAACTAGTCTTTTTTGTGTTTCTAATGCTGCACGAACCTGATTCAATTCATTTTGCATCGTTTGCACTTTTACTTGGTATTCTCTCTTTTTTACTGAATAATCTAGATTCGCATTTTCAAGCTTGAGTTTAGTCTGTTTTAACCCACCTCTTTCTTTTCTTAAAAATAAAGGAACATAACCAGTAACACCAAATTTATAATTATGTGTTGAAAAAGCGGCTAACGACTCATTACCAATTGGTTTAGTTAATAAATTATAATTTAAATTTACAGTAGGTTTCAATTGTTCACGCTTCCATTTTAATTCTAACTCCATCTGTTCAATCTTATAATAAGCTTGTTGTACAACTGGAAGTGTATCCACACGATCTGAAATATTTAATATCAATTCAGATGTCAATTGAACTCTACTTTGTGGTTTAACAATTTCAGGAATTAAAATAGGTTGTGTTGAATCATTCCATACAAAAGTTGATGCAAGTAATTTCGTATTTGCTAAATTATTTTTAGATTGTAATCGGTCAATCGTTCTATTTTCAAGGAGTATTAATGCTTCGACTGTATCGATTGGAGGCGTATCTCCAGTGGCTACTTGAGATTTTACTGCTTCAAATCGTTGTTTTGCTAACTGAAATCCTTCATCGGCAATCAAAAATTTACGATAGGCTTCTGTCCATAACCAATAAGAAGAATATGCATCTAATAATAAATCATTCAACATAATTTGACGATCTAACGCCCCCATTTGTTGTAAGTTTCTTGCTTGTTGTAATTGAAGTCTTCTTTCATCGTAAAATAATCCCTGTCCTAATGGAATTTCTACTCCCATATACCAAAGACCACTTCCGGGAACATACATATCATCGCTCAAATAACTCCCTCGATTCGACTCATATCCTGACTTAAGATTCGCACCAACCCACGTAGGTATTTTTAAACTCGTATTCGATGTCCAATAATACTCTTTCCCATCCATTTGTTTATTTCCGATATTTGAAGAAACAGAAGGATCTAGCGAACCCTTTGCTTTCAATCTTTCTGCATCTCCTAATTTCTGCATATTCATAGCTTTGGAAACAAATGGATGATTTTTAAAAACCATCATTTTGAACACATCAAATGACAAGGAATCCTGAGCCAACACCTGCTGACCTAAAAATAAAAGAATTATTAAAACACTTCTTATCATAAACTTTTCACTTTCAACTTTAAATCCTGAGCGCTACACTGAGCTTTTCAAAATGCATAGAAGGACACTTTTCACTAATAACTAATTACTATTGCCTATTTCCTAAAAATCACTTCTTACTTTTTTTCAAAGAATTACTATTCACTTTTCCTTCATAGTATTCAGGAGGGAAACCATTTAAATTTCTCCACAATTCATACCATACAGGAACATCGTTCAACAATGTAAACGTTTTAACTCCACCACCAACACGTAATCCTGTTGGCCACTTTTTATCATAATCTTCAGGAATAGCTAAAACTCTATACATACCATTGGAGCTCGTGAAATTATCTATAGCTAAAATTTCTCCTCCAAAAGTACCAAATGAAGCATCAGGCCAACCACCAAAAACCACCGCAGGCCAACCATCAAACTGTAACCTTACATGTTCACCTTTTTTCATCAAAGGATAGTTCATTGGTTCGATATAAAATTCAACTGCTAGATCATATTTTTCAGGCATAACAGTAAGCAATTCCTCACCTTCTTTCAATATCTCGCCTTTTCCAGACCTAACTAATTTAGTAACATAACCTGTATTTGGTGCTGTCACAAAGTAATATCCTTTACGAATTTGATAATTAGATAGTTGATTTTCCAATTTAGATTTATTTGATGAAGCTTCTTGTTGATCTGAAATAACAGAAGAAATTTCAGATTCTACTTTAGATATTTTTTCCAAATATTCGCTTTCAACATTGGTAAAATCTATTTGAGCATTTATCAATTCATTCCTAGAAATAATCAATTTATTCTCTTGTGCTATGGTTTTTGCCATTGTTTCCTGCAATTTGACGTTTGCATTTTCAACATCTCGTAATGATTTAAGCCCTTTCTCATTTAATTCAATCATCCTTTTTTGTTGTCTTTCAGCAATTTTATATTGAGCATTCATCGCTAGATAATCGACACTATCAGATTTAACTTTAACACGAGCTTGTTTTAATTTATTTTTAGCATGTTTAATTTTTAACCCTTTCATTTCTTTGAAAGCAGTTAATTGTCTTTCTAGTGCTTCAATTTTTCTGCTATATGCTTCTATGCTTTTAGCTTTAAAACCAACTTGATCAGATGTACGATTTACTAATGAAGGATCGAAATAGTCACTTTTTACTTCACTTATGTATACCAATGTATCTCCTTGATTTACAAAATCACCCTCTTTTACAAACCATTTTTCTAATCGACCAGCAATTATTGTATGAACAGTTTGCGGACGCTGATCAGGATATAAGGTTGTTAAATATCCTTTAGAACTAACATTTTGAGTCCATGGAAGTAACAAGAAAATAAGAACTAAAACCGCAAAAATGATAAGACTTCTTCGAAGCCATCGTTCCCAATTTAGTGAACTTACCTTATCAAAAGCACTAAATTTATTCTTATCAAACCTTTTGTAAATATTATTTTCTGATAAATTAAGCATTGTCTTTCCAATTTTTATATTCTTCAAACGAACCAACAAACATAATTCTTCCTTTATCTAACTTTACAATTTGATCGAAATAAGGAAGCCATTGTTCATGTTTAGTTGCAGCAACTAACGTCCAAGGTGCATTTTTATCGATTAATAAATCCTTTAAATAATCATTTTCTTTACCTGCTGAAGCAATTCGTTGTTGATCATCCAATAAAAAGAGATTTGGATGATTTACAATGCAACGAGCCATCATGATTTTCTCTGTCATACTTTTTGAGAAACCACGTCCATCTGGTAAAATTAAAGTAGAAAAACCATCAGGTAATTTTTTAACTTCGTCTAATAAATTTGTTTTTTCGCAGGCAGTAAGCACATCTTGAAATGTAATCCCTACGCGACCCATTGTAATGTTCTCCTCAATCGTACCAGAAAACAACTCTTGTTCTGGAACAAAATCTGAAACGATTGTTCTCATATATTCCATATCTAAATCATTTAGAGGTATATCATTAAAACACAAACTTCCTTGTTCTACAGGGTATGTTAAACCAAGTAAATTAAGAAGTGTTGTTTTTCCAGAACCATCTTCTCCAATAAAAACCGTATGTTGTCGTTTATTTATTTGCAATGAAAGATTTTGAATACCAAACTTAGAATTTGTATTGTAAGAATAGGTTAAATTTTTTAGTTCGACTTTCAAAGGACCTTGTTCAGGACGTTGAGCGTTTGGTTTAGATAGACTTTCGAGTGGAATATCCATCACATGTCCAATTTTATCTACCGCAGCATATACATCATACAATACCTCCAATCCAGAAATAATTTTTTCAACTGAACTAATAATTAACAAGATAATTATTTCAGAAGCAACAAATTGACCTATATTTATTTGATTATTAATAACTAAAACACCTCCAAACACTAACATACAAAAAGCAATTAGTACTTTGAAACTTGTCAATTGGATGAATTGTCTTAATAAAACTTTAAAATGACTTTCTCTACTTTTTAAATATCCTTCAACATATTCATTTGTTCTATGAAGCGGTAAATCACTTTGACCAACTAATTTGAACGTTTGCATTGTTCTAGCTAATTCTTCTAACCAAAAAGCAACTTTATATTTGTATTTAGACTCCTCTATCGCCGTCTTTACCCCTCTTTTTCCGGTAATGAACAAAGCTGAAACTAGTAGTATTAAGAAAAATAAACTGAATAAAATAAAGAAAGAATGATAAAAAGAAAGTAATATCAACCCAAATAACAATTGAAGTATAGCCGCTGAGAAGTCAATCAATAATTTAGGTATCCCTTTTTGAAGTGTCATAGTATCAAAAAAACGATTCATTAACTCTGGAGTATAAGTATCTGCCATTGTATGAGTTTCAAATCGAGGAATTCGATAAGCAAATTCAAAAGATGAACGAACAAATAATTTTTGTTGTAAGGTTTCTGTTATTCTCAACTGAACAAATTGCAATACACCTGAAAAAACTATACCTACTAATACTAGTGCTATTAACAATATCCAAGAGGCAGAAACAGTACCCAATTGAATCATATTTATTATAGCCTGAATTCCTAAAGGAAGGGTAAGGTTTGTTAATCCAACAAATATTGAATAGAAATAAATGTGAGTAATATCTTTTCTATCAACATTAAAAAGTCGCATTAAACGTTGATATGGTTTTAAAGTTAAAATATTATTTGCCATAATTTTCAATCGTATTGAAGCTAAGGTTTAATAAAAAATCATTTAAATTATTTTGATTATGAAGTTCATTTGTTAATCTAGGTAAATGTTCACCAAAAAAACGTTGGTGAAATGAACTTTCAATAATAGTAGTTACCAACGCATTTGGATAAGGATAATTCAGATTGATCTCTAAAATTACATTTGAAATTCTATCCACCAATTTTTTATATTGTCTAAAATATCCTGTTTTATTTTCATTATCAACTTTTTTAGTTAAAAAGGTTTTAGATGATTCAACTGCTATTACTTGTTGAAGTACTGCTTCATCAATAAAAGGAGTTCTAATATCATTCTCTACAACTAAGGTAAGTTGATTTATTATAATTGTCAATTTCTTTTTTGGACACTCAATGTTTGTTGTAGCAAACACTACTCCTATCTCCATCCATGCCCAATAAAAATTAAATAGATAAAATAAAAATTGATGTTTACTCTCAAAATATCTGTAAATCGTACTTTCTGTCGTCTGAATTTTTAATGCTAATTTCTTAAATGTAAAATCTTCTAAACCTATTTCATTAAGTAACAGCAAACCTTCTGAAAGAATTAATCTCCCTACTTTTGAAGAAGTTGGATCCTTTATAAATAAATTATCTTCTAATGAAATATGTAATATCGAACTTTGCATCAACTTTGGAAACGATAGTAATACTATTATTAAAACAAGTAAAACTAACAAATGTTTTAAAATTATTCAAATAACATAGAAAAAATATATCCATTTTTATAAAAGTGACATAACACTAATTAATAAAGAATTTACTTTCAAAAAAAATGAATTCTAACCTATATAATCCTTGAATATTTTATTCAACCAACGTAACATTAAAAACATAATTGTTGCAGCTACCCCCAGCAAGACAAAATTAACTAGAAAAAAATTGGATTTATGATCATAACCATCCCACAAACTACTTAACACACCTGATAATTTATTTCCTATTGATGTAGCTAAAAACCATCCACCCATCATTAATGCTGTCAATCGCGGGGGACTTAATTTTGAAACTAACGACAATCCCATTGGACTCAAGAATAACTCCCCAATTGTAATCACACCATAAGACGATATAAACCACCAGGGTGAAGATTTCATCATTCCATTATTACTAGCATAAACGGCTCCTACCATAACAAAACATGACAATGCAGAAATTGTTAAACCAAATGCAATTTTAGCAGGTGTGGAAGGCTCTTTCCCTCTGCTTCTTAAAAACGAAAAGAACGCTACCACCAAAGGTGTCAACAATACCACCCAAAAAGGGTTAACGGATTGAAATAAATTTGTATTGAAAAGATTTAACGACCCTCCTTCTTTTGGATGTTTTTCTTTACTTAAATTTTTATAATAAGGTGGATAGGTAACTTCCATATTCTCTTTGTCTACCACTCTAAATTGTTTGTCCATAACAACAAACGTATCTTTCACATAATTATTTTCTTCTACCAATTTCAATGATTTAAGGGTAGAAACCATTGGTTTAGGGATTTCTCTATCTGTGTAACGATCTGCCCAGGTATTCAATGTAGAACCATTTTGCTTAAAAACTGCCCAAAATAAAATTACTACCGAAAAAATAGC
>CANHVK010000085.1 GCA_947464135.1 Flavobacteriia bacterium
AGGTGGCATAGACCAAATGATTTCTGGTAACATTCTAAATGCTACAACAATAAAAAGATCAGCTTCTAATTTCTTGAGTGATTCAATAAAATCATCTGATTTTAATTTATCTGGTTGAAGTATTTTCAAGTTTTTTGATAAAGCATATTGTTTTACTGCACTTTCTGAAACTTTTTGACCTCTTCCAGAAGGTTTATCAGGTGTAGTTACTACTGAAACAACATTATATCCTGAATTTAAAATACTATCTAATATAGTAACAGCAAACTCAGGTGTTCCCATAAATACGATTTTAAAATCTTTTTTAATCATCTTATTTAATTTGTTATTAATTTTTTAATTTTTTCCAATTAAAAAAGCGAAGGTAAACAAAGGATAATAGGCCTAGTGTTCCAAAATAAATGTATTCCACAGACCAAACCCAATAAATATCTAATTTATAAATTTTTATTAGCACATAACTTGCAAGTATATAGATTCCTACACTTATAAATTCAATTAAAAAACTTGCAATTGTATTCCCAGAACCATTTACAGTTTGAAATAAAACGGATGTAATCCCAAATATCAAAAATGAACCAACTATAAATTTTAATATTTCTGTGCTTTTTTGAATGTAAATTTCTTGTGGATTTATGATAGAAATTAAGAATTCTGGATAAAATATTGCTCCATGAAAAAATATAATTATTGCGATTAATGTTAATATTCTAATTCTTCTTTGGATAATTGGTATTTGATCAAATAATTGTGCACCTACATATTGAGAAATAAATGTTTTAGTTGTTGTAGCAAAACCTATAATAGGTACAAAAGCTAAGAAATATATTGCTCTAATATTTTGAGAAACTGTTAGTTCAAATTTTCCGATGTGTTCTATCCAAGAAAAAAAGACGGTCCAGGTAAAGAGCGCGATGAATCCTTGAAAAAATAGGGGAGCTCCTAATTTTAAAATGTTTTTTATTGTTTTTGATGAAAATTTAAGATTGCTTAAAAATAGATATTCATTCTTACTTTTATCAAAAAAGATATATGTAAATAAAAAAAGCATTCCTAATAATTCAGCTAAACATGCAGCAATAGCAGCGCCTTTTAACCCTAATTGAGGAAGTAAACCTCCTCCGAAAATAAACCAATATCCAAATAATATATTCGATATGGCAATAATAATGGCGCTTAATAAAACTATCCAAGTTTTCCCTATTGCCAATAAAAAAGATTGAATTGGTAAACTTATAATCGCAAAAAACAAAGCGAAACTTCTAATTTTAATGAATTCACTTTGCGCATCTGCTAAATCCTTATGTTTAGAATAATAAGGTAGTAATAATGGGATGAAATAATATGCTATAATAAACAGCAGGATTACTAAAGCTGCTAACACGTAAAAAGATGAATGTAAAATCATCTTTATCTCAGTTTTCCTATCTTGTCCAATTCTTCTAGCTATAAGAATTTGTATACCATCAGCCATACCAGTTAAAGCGAAAAATATCGTCACATAAATTAATCCGGCATTTCCACTTGCATCAAAAGCTAACATACTGTGTCTACTTAAAAATGCAGCGTCTGTAATTAGTACAATCGATTGAATAAAAGATGAAAACATTAAAGGTAACGCAACTTTCAAAATAGATTTATAGCTTATATCTAACATCTATTCTACTTCAATTACTAATCCTTTCAAATATTCTCCTTCAGGATGAAATGCGTTGATTGGATGATCTGCTGGTTGATGTAATTGTTCTAAGATTCTTACTTTTCTACCACTTTCTATAGACGCTGCAATTATTGTATTAGTAAAAAGATATTTATCAACTACTTGTGAACATGAATAAGTAAATATTAATCCTCCTGGTTTAATTTGTCTAATTGCATGAGCATTTAATCTTTTATAACCTTGAATTGCTTTATGCCTTTTGTCTTTATGTTTCGCAAATGCAGGAGGATCCAGAATTATAATATCATATTCTTCTGGAAGTTCTTTTATATATTCCATGGTGTCTGCGACAATTGATTTATGTTGATTTTCCATTTTATTTAAAGAAATATTGGAATTTGTTAAATCAATAGCCTTTTTTGAACTATCGAGCGAATGCGCAAATGTTGCACCACCTGATATAGCTGATAAACTAAAGCCGCCAGAATAACAAAAAGTATTTAACACTTTTTTTCCTTTTGCATATTTTTTCAATAAACCTCGGTTCTCTCTTTGATCAATAAAGAAACCCGTTTTCTGACCTGTAATCCAATCAATATTGTAAGCTATTTTATTTTCATACGCAATATGAGGAACAGTAACTTCTCCATAGATATATTCATTTTTAATTTCTAATCTATTTGGAAGAGTATCAGTAGATTTTGAATATATGGCTATTAAATCTTCTTTCAATACATGTATTAATGCTTCTTTTATCATTGGTAAAGCTTGATACATACCTATACTATGACATTGTATTACTGCTACTTTATTGTAATAATCTATAATTAAACCAGGTAATAAGTCTCCTTCTCCATGAACTAGTCTAGTAATATTGTTTTCACTAGATATAAGTTGCAGTTTTTTTCTTAGTTCAACAGAAGATGTAATTCTTTTATTGAAAAAAGTTTGATTTATTTGTTCATTTTCAAAAGTTAAAATTCTCACAGCAATAGTGCTAGGCTGAAAATGTCCTTTAGCTATAAAATTATTATTCCAATCAATAACATCAACTATAGTCCCTTCAAGAATTTCTGAAGTATCAGAATGAATTGCACCTGAAAAAATCCATGGATGAAATCTTTTTGTTGCTTCAGTTTTTGCTTTTTTTAATTGTATTTTCATAATTTATCAAAAAAAAAACTATGCCAATTTTGGCATAGTTTTTAATTTATATTGTTTCTTATTAATCTTCCGTTGGAGTTTCAACATCTCCAGTATTTTCAGAATCTAATAAACTTTCGTTGTTCAATTCTTCGTCTTCATCTTCACTTCTAGGAACTCTCGCTACAGCTGCAATAGCTGCATTGCCTTTTAGATTTATTAAACGTACTCCTTGGGCTGCTCTTCCTAATACTCTTAATGAATCGACATGCATTCTGATTGTAACACCAGAACGTGTTATTATCATTAAATCATCTTCATCTGAAACATTTTTAATAGCAAGTAATGGACCTGTTTTATCCGTTATATTTAAAGTTTTAACACCTTTACCTCCACGGTTAGTTATCCTATAGATTGGTTCACCATCTTCTGGATCATTTAAATACGAACGCTTACCATAACCATTTTCTGAAACAACCATAACAGTGGTAGAATAATCTTTTACACATACCATACCAACAACTTCATCATTTTCATCGACCATAGTTACCCCTCTAACTCCAGATGCGTTTCTCCCCATCGGTCTTACTTTTGCTTCGTTGAATCGTATAGCTCTACCTGATTTTGTTGCTAAAACAATTTCATTTGTACCATCTGTAAGTTTTGCTTCTAATAATTCATCGTTATCTCGAATTGTAATAGCATTGATTCCGTTTGCCCTAGGTCTTGAATACGCTTCTAAAGAAGTCTTTTTAATTATTCCTTCTTTAGTACACATGATAATAAAGTTATTCTCAACATATTCTTTGTCTGTTAAGTCTTGAACTTTTACATAAGCTTTTATTTTATCATCTTGTTCTATATTCAATAAATTTTGAATAGCTCTACCTTTTGCTATTTTATTACCTTCTGGAATTTCAAAAACACGCATCCAAAAACATTTCCCTTTTTCAGTAAAAATTAGAAGATAATTATGATTAGTTGCCACAAATAAATGTTCAAGGAAATCTTTATCTCTAGTAGTTGATCCTTTTGAACCCATTCCACCTCTATTTTGAACTTTATATTCATTTAAAAGTGTTCTCTTGATATAGCCTGCATGCGAAATAGTTACAACAACTTCTTCATCTGGAATTAAATCTTCCATTCGCATTTCACTCGCTGCATATTCAATTCTTGACATACGGGAGTCACCATATTTGTCTTTAATATATTGCAGTTCATCTTTGATGATTTGCATACGACGGTCTTCATTAGCAAGAATATCTTTTAAATCTGCAATCAAAGCCATTAAATCAGCATATTCAGCACGTAATTTATCTTGTTCAAGTCCTGTTAATTGACGAAGACGCATTTCAACAATTGCACGTGATTGAATATCAGATAAGTTGAATCTAGAAATCAAACTTTCTCTAGCTTCTTCTGGACTTTTTGAAGCTCTAATTATTTTTATTACTTCATCTATGTTGTCAGAAGCAATTATTAAACCTTCAAGGATGTGGGCTCTTTCTTCTGCTTTTCTTAGATCAAATTTTGTTCTTCTTATAACTACTTCATGTCTAAAATCAATAAAATTTGAAATTAGGTTTTTCAAATTGACTAGTTCAGGTCTACCGTTTATTAGACAAATATTGTTAACTGAAAATGAGGTTTGAAGTGAAGTAAATTTATATAGTTTGTTAAGAACCACATTTGATATAGCGTCTCTTTTCAGTTCAAAAACTATTCGCATTCCGTTTCGATCAGATTCGTCACGAATATCAGAAATACCTTCTAATTTTTTATCATTTACAAGCTCAGCTGCTTTTTTGATTAATTCAGCTTTGTTAACTTGATACGGAATTTCTGTTACAATTATTTGTTCACGGCCATTGGATTCTTCTATTTCAGCTTTAGCACGTATAATGATTCTTCCTTTTCCAGAAATAAAAGCTTCTTTAACTCCTTCGTAACCATAAATGATACCTCCGGTAGGAAAGTCTGGAGCCTTGACGTATTGCAATAATTCTTCTACTTCTATTTCTTTATTGTCAACATAAGCAATGCAACCATCTACAACTTCACTTAGATTGTGAGGTGGCATATTTGTTGCCATACCTACAGCAATTCCTGATGCTCCATTTATAAGTAAGTTTGGTATTTTTGTCGGTAAAACTGTTGGTTCTTCTAAGCTATCATCAAAATTTGGAGAAAAATCGATAGTTTCTTTTTCAAGATCATCTAACATTTCTTCTGCTATTTTTCTTAATCTAGCTTCTGTATAACGCATAGCAGCAGGACTGTCACCGTCAACAGATCCAAAATTCCCTTGACCGTCAACAAGTGGATATCTTAAAGACCATGGTTGAGCCATACGAACCATTGTGTCATAAACTGAACTATCACCATGAGGGTGGTATTTACCTAAAACTTCCCCTACAATTCTAGCAGATTTTTTGTGTGGTCTGTTTGAAAATACACCTAATTCTTGCATCCCAAATAAAACTCTTCTATGTACTGGCTTGAAACCATCTCTAATATCAGGAAGCGCACGAGAAACGATTACAGACATTGAATAATCAATGTATGCACTTTTCATTTCATTTTCAATATTTATTTGAATTATTTTTTCCCCATCTGCCATATTATCAGTCTAATATAATTTTATGAAAATATAAATTTTTGAATTTAAAATCGAAGTATCGAAATTAGGAATTAAAAGTGATTATAATAATGAAGTTGAATTATACTTACTAACAAAAAAGTGTGAAAATTTGGTGCTTTTGATTGAGTTATTAACAATTTTATATTTTACTTTTGTTTTGATTGAACTAATTGTTTATTTAGCAAAATAACTTATAAATTATGGAAGCAAAGTTTTCTCCAAGGGTTAAAGATGTAATTGGATATAGTAGAGAAGAAGCAGTTAAATTAGGGAATGAATTTATCACGGTAGAGCATATATTACTAGGATTAATTAGAGAAGGAGACGACACTGTATTTCAATTATTAAAATCATTTAACCTAGATCTTAACAAAATAAAGTTTGAGATCGAATTGGGTTTAAAAAAAAACACTTTGAATACAATAGACCTTAATTCAAATATACCTTTAGTAAAACAAGCTGAAAAAGTAATAAAGAAATCTTTTTTAGAATCCAAGCTATCTAAAAGTGATAGTATAGATACAGAACATTTGTTACTTGCAATTTTGAGAGAAGAAGATTGTGTTGCAACATCAATTTTAAATAAATATGGTATCATTTATGATATTGTTAGAGAAGAGTTAGATAGTATGATGAAAAACGAAAATTTACCAAGAGCTGAGTTTCCTGGTTCTTCTGATGAAGAAGGTGAAAACTTTGGTGCAGCACAAAGAAAAAGTGCTGATCCAAAATCTAAAACACCAGTTTTGGATAATTTTGGAAGAGATTTGACCAAAATGGCAGAACAAGGTCGACTTGATCCTATAGTTGGTCGTGAAAATGAAATTGAAAGAGTAAGTCAAATCTTATCCAGAAGAAAAAAGAATAACCCTATTTTAATAGGTGAGCCTGGTGTAGGAAAGAGTGCTATAGCTGAAGGTTTAGCTTTAAGAATTGTACAGCGTAAAGTTTCTAGAATTTTATTTAACAAAAGAATAATATCTCTTGATTTAGCTTCTCTTGTAGCTGGAACAAAATACAGAGGGCAATTCGAAGAGAGAATGAAAGCTGTAATGGCTGAAATTGAAAAGAATCCTGATATAATTCTTTTTATAGATGAAATCCATACAATTATTGGTGCTGGTGGGGCAAGCGGTTCTCTCGACGCATCTAATATGTTTAAACCTGCCTTGGCTAGGGGAGAAATGCAGGTGATTGGAGCTACAACCCTTGATGAATATAGACAGTATATTGAAAAAGATGGTGCATTAGAAAGACGTTTTCAAAAAGTAATTATTGATCCGACTACTGTAGAAGAGACAATTCAAATTTTGAACAATATTAAGGAAAAATACGAAGATCACCATATGGTTACTTTTACTCCTGAAGCTATTTCTGCCTGTGTAAAATTAACTGATAGATATATTAGC
>CANHVK010000086.1 GCA_947464135.1 Flavobacteriia bacterium
AAAACTCCGTTAGTCCTTCAACAATTGCAAGAATAATAGCGTGTAAAAAATCCATAAACTAGTTGGATTCAGTTGTATTTTTAGTCTTTTTCATTATTGCATAAATAATTACTAAATATCCAATAACTACCAAGATAGGTGCAACTGTAATTCTTACAGGAGAAAATAATTCTTTTGCATCAAACTTTGCTGGATCAGGAGACTCACCCCCAATCATTAACATAAACCCTAAAATATTGATTGCTAAACCAATTAACAACCATTGAAAATTAACTTTTTTAAATGCAAAACGGTGATTAGCCTTGTCCATATTTTTTAATTTAGTTTATTAATATAAATCATCTAGTTTCATTCGTAAATACTTGTTCAATGAAAACCAGGTAGATACAAATGTGATTATAATTCCTGTTACTAATTGTACAAGAAATAACAAAGAAAGTGTTTTTGGATCAAAAGGAATTTCGATTGAATCCAAAAAATTGTTAACTGTGACAAATAATCCCACTAAAATGACCATCCCTAAAGCTGCAGAAGAAATTCCCTGCCAAATAGAATTTAACAGAAATGGCTTTCTAATAAAAGAGGATGTTGCACCAACTAACTGCATTGTCTTAATCGTAAATCGTTTTGAATATAACGCTAGTCGTATGGTATTATTAATCATCGCTACTGCTACAATTATTAATAATCCTGCAACCGCCAAAAACAATAAAATAAACTGTTTGAAACCTAAATTGATTTTTTCTACACTCTCCTTATCGTAGTGTATTTCTTCTATTTCATCTGGAAAAGCCTGTTCAATTTTCTTCTTAAGAATTAACATTCCTTCTTTAGTAGCGAAAGCCTCTTTGGGTTTATATCCGATGGTTGGGGGAAGTGGATTAGTTTGTTCAAAAATAGAAAGGATTTGTTTTTTAGCTGTTTCATCCCCTGTAAACTCATCCATCGCTTTATCGGAAGAAATAAAAAAAACGTTTTTAAATTCTTTCCAAGAAGCTAATTCATTTTGAACTTGCTTAATATCAGAGATGTTTAATTCTGGGCTAAAAAAAATATCACCTTGTAAATCTTCTTTTGCCTGAGTTTGTACCGTTTTCAAACCGAATAAACCACCTGCAATTAATCCCACTAAAAAAAGAACTAAAGAAATACCAATAATGGTTGAAATATAACTCGTTCTTAGTCCTCTTTTGCTAAACTTTTCTACATTTTCACTCATTGATGCGAATTTAAGAAATAATCTGTAATGATACTGTGTTATAGCATAGCAAACTTTAAGCAGATCACAAAAATTAAAAAAGTCTATAAGCAGCTGACTTACAAATTCGATCTATCACATTTCATTGGTTTTAAATCAGCAATTGATTGTTGAATAGATTAATTTAAAATTTACACCTATTATTTTTAGAAAATTGTTTACATTTCGAGTATGAATTTATCTCAATTTGATACTATCATCTTCGATCTAGGAGGTGTAGTAATTAATTTAAATTATCATAAAACAACTAGTGCTTTTGAAGCATTGGGTTTAGGTAACTTTGGTGAAATGTATTCTCAGGCAGCTCAATCGGGGTTATTTGATGAGTTTGAAAAAGGAAAGGTTTCAAGTCCTTATTTTGTGAATAAACTGTTAGATTATTTACCCAAGGGTACATCTGCCAATCAAGTAGTTCAAGCCTGGAATGAAATGATCTTAGATTTTCCAATTGAAAATTTAAATTTATTAAGCGAACTAAAAAACAGTCACCGTACTTTCCTTTTAAGTAATACTAATGAAATTCATATTCAGAAGGTTCACCAACATTTACAATTGGTTTCTGAACATAAAACGCTACATCCGTATTTCGAAAAAGTATACTTTTCATCAGATATAAAAATGCGTAAACCTGATTCAGAAATATTTGAATTTGTTTTACAGGAAAACAATCTAAACCCAACAAAAACCTTGTTTATTGATGATACAGAGCAACATATTTTAGGTGCTCAAAAAGTTGGTATTCAAACTTATCACTTGCAAAAAGGGGAAATGATTTGGGAGGTGTTGAGAAATTAGGTTACATTTCTTGGCACAGTTCGATTAGTACTCCGTTGGTAGATTTTGGATGTAGGAAAGCGATACGTTTGTTATCAGCACCTCGTTTTGGTATTTCGTGAATCAAAACGAATTCAAGTGATTTCAGGCGTTCTAATTCTGTTTCTATATTGTCTACTTCAAAAGCTATATGGTGAATTCCTTGACCTTGTTTAGCCAAATATTTTGCAATAGGGCTTTCTGGGTTTGTCGCTTCTAATAATTCGATTTTGCTTTCTCCTACTTGAAAAAAAGCAGTTTTTACACCTTCAGACTCTACTCCTTCTGTTTTATAACATTTCGTATTTAACAGATTCTCAAAAAGTGTAATAGACTCATTCATATTGCTAACTGCAATACCTAAATGTTCAATTCTAATCATATGGAAGGGATTTGTAAGAGATTAACTCTTAAAGAACTTCTCCGTTTTGTTATCGAAGTTGATGTAATATGCACCTTTCACTAAATTGGTACAATTAACCGTTGAACCGAATCCTTTTTTAACGACATTTCCATACGCATCATAGATTTCATATTTCGTATCGATTGGCTGTTCACCGGATGTAAAAACGATCTCAGTTTTTACTTTTATAGGGGTTTTCTTGATGTCTGGAAGACTTGATTTGAATTTCACTTCAGTAGAAGTTCTTTTGGAACCTGTATGGTCAACCTGAACTACTCGTATAGTATTTATACCGGAATGGGCAATCACTTGAAATTCGTAGCTATTAGCGTTTCCGTTTTTACCTTTTCCTTGCACTTGTCCTACATCTACCCACTTATTCCAACGGTATTGTTCAATAATGAAAGGTAATTTACCATCTTCATCTTTCGTTTTCCAAGTTAGTTTACCTGAAGTTGATACCGCAATATCAACCATTTTAAAAGTACTTTTAGGTAATAATACTTCTGGGTTTAAGATTTTTGGAGAGCAACCGCTGTTATGATCAATAACAATAAAAACTTGCTGGCCTATTTTTAAATTAAATAAAGAAAAATCTATTTCGAAAGCACTTTGACCAATTCCTCCTGGCATAATGTTACCATTTACAGTAACTTTTGTAGCACAAAAACCGAATCCATCTGGATCTTCAGGGTTTTGAACTATTAGATTTTTACCTTGATAACTACCCTCTATCGACAAGGCTCCAAAGGTGTTATGCCCTAAGAATAGTAAAAAAGTAAAAATTAAAATACCCTTCATAAAGATAATAAGTCGCATTTTCAGAGTACAAGTTTAAAACTTTCTAATACAAATAGCAAGTTTTTTTGTGTACAAATATGTGTTAAAATTAGAAAAAAAATACAAATCAAAAACAAATCTCTACCATTTAGGACAAGTGTTACAACTTTCGTTCCACCGTTCGTATATAAAAAAGCCTAGAGAAAAATTAGCCCTGGAATACAGATGATGTAAATTTATCTTAGTATTCTCTCCTTTAACTGTTTGTGAGATTATCCCTAAGGTTTGTTCATACAACAAATAAAAACGTTTCTGAAATTCAAAACGCAATCCCCCTAAAAGGTTTGTTCCAAATCCATTAAGTGCATTTTCACCAAAGCGTAAATCGCTTGATTTAAAATGATTATTACTCAGTACTGGTCCACCACTTAAGCCTACTATCCAGGTAGATGCAAATTCTGACTTATTTGTTTTGTACCATTTATCCATTCCGAAAAATCCGATACGAGTATACAAAACATCGTTTGTAAAAGGAAACGATGGGTTATAATTCCATAAAAATCGATCCGCAGTTAATTCAACTGCAAAATGATTAGTAAATACATACCCAATGTTTGCTGTCAACTGCGGAGCTAATATATCATCAGACAAACTAGATGTAAGTTTGCTTGACTCATTTACAGAATAAGTCGGAGAAAAGGCCCAACTTTTACCTACTCCACCACTGAAGAAAACAGTCCCTTTTTCTTGTGTATTTTGTGAAAAGCCGATGAAATTAAAAAAGCAAAAAACAAAAACAACAACAAAAAAACGGTTCATTTTAACTCATTTTTAAGAAAGAAATCTCTTGTTCAGTCAAATGACGAAAAAACCCACGAGGTAAATCTTTCTTGGTCAGTCCAGAAAACTGCACACGATCCAATTTGATAACAGCATATCCGAGTGCTTCAAACATTCTACGAACAATTCTATTTTTACCAGAATGTATCTCAACACCTACTTCACGACTTGTTCCATTTGAAACGTATTCTGCTTTATCACAAGCAATTTTGCCATCTTCTAAATGAATTCCTGTTCTTAATTTTTCTAAATCTTCAAAAGTTACAGGTTTATTTAATTCAACGTGGTATACTTTTGAAGCGCGGTAACGTGGATGTGTTAATTTTTTAGCAAGGTCACCATCGTTTGTAAACAACAATAACCCTGTGGTATCTCTATCAAGACGACCCACTGGATAAATTCGTTCACGACACGCTTTACGAACTAACGACATTACCGTTTTTCTCCCTAATGGATCATCCATTGTTGTGATAAAATCCTTCGGTTTGTTTAATAATACATAGCGTTTAGTTTCAGCAGAGATTGACTCACCATCATACTTCACAACATCCCCAGGTTTGATTTTAAATCCTAATTCAAGTATGATTTGGTCATTCACACTTACCACACCTGATTGAATCAGTACATCTGCTTCTCTTCTTGATGCTACACCAGCATTGGAAAGATATTTATTTAAACGTATTTCGTCTTCGTTAAACTTAGGCATTGGATCGCCTTTACGCACTTTTTCTTTATTTGGAAAAAACTTTTTCTTGTCTTTGTTTGGAGCTGCGTTTGCAGTAGGTTTTTTATCTGTTTTAGGCTTCAGATTAGGTTTAGAAAAAGCATTGCTTCTTCCGGTTTTTTTTGTGTTCATCACGAGCAGAATTTAATTTTTGCAAAGATACTACAATATGTTTGAGATAGAGAAAATTATTTTAATTGGGAGATGCTGGATTAAAAATGCAAGAAAGGGGATTTTTCGCTTTCTATTAAATTGTAAGATTTTGATTATTTATCTAATGATTAACCCATCGGTATCCTTCGAAGGTGAAAAAAGAATTAATCGTAATAAATAGTTTCGAAGCGAATGATTGAGAGAAAGTTATTTGCTATTTCTTGTTTAATTACAGATGAAAGCATCCCTGTCTTTTCGTTGTAGACAAATTCAATTCTGTAGGTTAACTTCTTATTTATGTAGTGTTTTTTATCTAATATGTTAGCTGACTTGTCGTAAGTAAAATAAACAGATTCCGTTTCATTAGGTGATAAACTTGAAAAGAAAACCATACTATCCACTTGATTTTTATTATTATAAAACAATTTAGTTTCATTTATCTCAGAAGTTATCTTCTGTTTTTTTGCAATCTCAATTATCTGATTGGATTTGTTAAAATAATAGATGACATCTAAAAATGGATTTCCATAACTATTATAAACGATTCTCTTTTTTTGATTTGAATATTGTTTGTAACGAGATGTTTCAAAATCTAAAAGTGTATCAATCACTCTATAACCAGAATCAGAGTATAAAATAGTTTCTATATGGTGTTCTTCTTTTATGATTTGACCTGTTGTATCGTAAAAGAAATCTTTGATTTTCCAATTGTTTCCTAACTTCTTACGCTCTTTAGATACCCATCCCTTCGTTGTATAAACATATTCGGTATGATTTATTTCTTTCTCCCCAGCAGTTTTGGTTATTTCTTTATCTAAGTTCATTCTTCCTAATAAATCAAAAGATAGGGTTTTATGTTTGGGAGTTTCACGCATTATATCTCCTTGTTTTTTAGTAAAATAGGTGGCTTTTATTTCTTTAATATGATTTTGTTTTATGTATTTACTATTAAAAACTGGAAATTGATCAAATCCATTACCTAATTGATTATCTATCACTTGAGCGTTGACAACAAAACTAAAGAAGAGTGAAAGAAAAAAAATATTGTTAGTTTTTAAAAAAAACACGTAATGTAGATTGATAGTAAGCACCAAAAATAATAATTAGAGAATAAATAGGTCCTATCGATTTTACATAACTTTGAACAGAATAAATTAGCTATGGAAAAATTTTTAGAAAAAGTAGCAAAACATATTGCATCAAGTGATTTGGCTTTAACCGATTGGGTAATCATTTTACCATCAGAGCGTGCTTCCCACTATTTACAAAGTGCTTTGTATACAATTTATAAAAAGCCTATTTTTTCACCTAAAATCATCACTATTAATCAATGGATTAAAGAGTTAACAAGTGAACCAATCATAGATAAAACGCGTTTGCTATTGCAGTTGTATGAAGTACACAAGGAAAAATTACAAGAAGACGACTCGATATTATTTGATGAATTTTTGAATTGGGGTCAAATCGTGCTTTCTGATTTTGAAGAATTAGAACGTTATCTTGTTGATCCGAATTATATGTTCCGTAATCTCAGG
>CANHVK010000087.1 GCA_947464135.1 Flavobacteriia bacterium
TGGAATTTCTTGCAACTAACCAAGTGAGATCATAGATTATATTTTTAACACCAACGACCTTACTTGCTTCAGACTTTAAATAAAGATTACAACTCCAACCTCGACCATCTCCGCTCATCCCAGCATTTGGATTGATTACTATATCAGATTTAACCTGTGGTGGTGGACATTGTTGTTCTCCTGTTAAATTATCAATTTCCTTCAACGAAACATCCACATAATCTTGAGTAAAATAGAAAGACGAAAAACTAATAATTACAAGAGTAACTAGTAGAGTAAAAACATTTTTAATAAACAATAGTATCATTAATTTAAACATTGATTGAATTATTTATCGTTTTAAAAGGAAAGAAAACTAGCTAAATAAGTTCAAAATTTCTTTAAAAATAGAATTTTTAGCAATCAAAAAAAACTCAAATAGTTCGAAATTAAAAAATGAATTGATTTTGAATAAAAAGATTTTGTATTAAAAAAAACTTATGTATATTTGCACTCGTAAAACGAGCGAGTTTTATTGTCTAGTATAAGCGGATATGGTGAAATTGGTAGACATGCCAGACTTAGGATCTGGTGCCGCGAGGCGTGTGGGTTCGAGTCCCTCTATCCGCACCAAGTTGAGTTAAATAAAATGGTGTAAGTTCTCTTATGCCATTTTTTGTTTGTATAATAAATAAATAAAAATAAAATGGGTGTCACTCGTGAAGATGTAAGTTCAAACAGCGCTATTTTAAGAGTAAAAGTTACTCCAGCTGATTACGAGAAAAAAGTTGCAACTGCAATTGAAAAAACGCGCAAACAAGCTAAAATCCCAGGATTCAGACCAGGACATGTACCTGCTGCTTTGGTTAAAAAGCAATATGGTAAATCCATTTTAGCAGATGAATTAAACAAAGTAGTTAATGATTTTTTAAATTCATTTATTACTGAAAATAAAATTGAGATTTTAGGAAATCCAATTCCATTCGAAAAAGAAGAAGTTAAAGGTGACTTTAATAATCCTGCTGATTTTGAATTTGCTTTCGAAATTGGTATTACTCCTGAATTCAAAATTGACTCTACTTTGAAAGAGACATTCAACTATGTTTCTGTAAAAGTGGATGATGAGTTGATTAACAAACAAGTTGACGATTTAAGAAGACGTTACGGTAAATTAGTTGCATCTGAGAAAATTGGAGATACTGATCTAGTAATGGCTCAATTTACAGAATTGAATGATGACAACACTGTTAAAGAAGGTGGAATCGTTCATTCTTCGACAATTTCTATGGAATTTGTTGAAGACAAAAAAGCTAAAAAAGAATTAACTGGTAAAAAAGTGGGAGATAAAGTAGTTGTTAATCCTGCTCATGTTTCTAAAGGAGGTAAAGATACTGCTGCCTTGTTAGGAATTAAAGAAGAAGATTTAACTACTATCTCTGACAAATTTGAATTATCAGTTACTGAAATACGTCATATGGAATTAGCTGAACTGAACCAAGAATTGTTTGATAAATTATTTGGTGAAGGAGAAGTTAAATCTGAAGAAGAATTAAAAGAAAGAGTAAAAGCAGATTTAGATAAAATGTTCTCTAACGATTCAGACAGATTGTTAACAAGAGCTGTTTATGATAAATTAATTGCTGATACAAAAATTGATTTACCATCTGATTTCTTAAAAAGATGGATTCAACTTTCAAATGAAAAACCAATTTCTTTAGAAGAAATTGATGCTCAATTTGAAGGGTATGAAAAAGGAATGAAATGGCAATTAATTCAAGGACATATTTTTAAAGCAAATGACCTTAAATTAAACCATACGGATGCAATTGAGTACACAAAACAATTGTTAGTTAATCAATATGCTCAATACGGAATTCCTGCACCTGAAGATAAAGAATTGACAGCGTCAGCTATTCAAGTTTTAGGAAACAAAGACGAATCTGCAAGAGTTTATGACATGCTTGCTGAAACGAAATTAACTGAATTCTTCAAATCAACTGTAAAATTGAAAAACAAAGAAGTTTCTTATGATGAATTCGTAGAAATCGCTTCAAAATAATTTGAATATTTTAAATTCTATAAAAACCACTCTTCGGAGTGGTTTTTTTTGCTCTATATTTACATAAAACAATAAACCAAACCCTGTATTCCCAACAAAATATCTAATAACGCAAAATACCACATTGGTCCTTTTGGTTTTGCATAAAACGAAAGCAACATATATAAGATTGGAACAATTGCTCCCACAAAAGTGATACATTCCGTTACCATTCCATAAAGTAAAGCAAAGCTAAAACAATATACAGCAAGGAATTTTCCATAGTTAACTCCAATTAGAATAGGAAGCGTTTTAATCTTTAAAGAATCATATTCAACGTCTCTCACATCAAACAGAACAAGTATCCCAAACAAAACAAAAAAATGGATGACGGAAATATGTAATAAGAGAAGATTAGATGAAAATCCAAACAAAAAAGCAGGTATCCAAATAACCAATGTTAACCAAGTAAACACAACTAACAAAGATTTAAGATAAGGAACTTCTCTTAGAATTATCCCGAAAAAAGAATGAACATACCAAAGGCTGATTATTCCTGGTAAAATTAACCATGGAATCAATTTTAAACAAAGCTGGAAATTATTTAAAATAAAAAACAAACTGCCTACGCATCCAATTATAAAAACAAATAAATGAGTATATTGATGTGATTTAATCCATACTACATGCTCTGAAGTTGTATTGATCAATCTTATATACCTTCTCCATCTTTGGTAAGTATACGTTGCCAAAATGGCAAAAAATATAAAAATTGGATACCACCCCCCATCTTCTACTCCCAATAATTTTATTATCCCAAAGACTAAAATAGCCCCAGTCAAACTGGTTAGTATATTGGAAAAATATAAAAGTTGAAAGAACTTATACATCTTTAATATTATAAAAAATCAATAAAATGTAGTCTTTTAATCATAATAGAAAGTTATAAAAATAAATTTGAAAATCAATAATTTATGTTGTAAATTGTAGTAAACTAACAAAACAACAACTACCTAAATTTACAGTCATGGAAACGAATAGTGAAAACACACACGACGACAAAATAAAAATTTCTATAGCTTTTATATTTATTTCAATCGTTACTGTAGGAGTTTTATTGGTCGCTTTTGGATTTTTTGATAACCCAAAATAATCAAATCTAACATAAGGTGATTTGACTACTTACTAGTAGAAAGTCACTTTATTTTTTTGATTTAAAAAATTCCACAATAATAAATTGTAATCTTACATATTAAAAAGAAATAAAATATAAACTTTCCTATTCCTTTTTTATAGGATTTAATGTTAATGAATGAATCGTATCAAAAAATCAAAGATTTCGCCACGATTTAATTTTTTTATAAGCTTAATTACACTTTTCACTTTTAGTGTAGTAGGATTTATATTTATAAAAGCCGAATCTCAGAAAACAAATATTCATTCAATAAAAAATAGTAATTCAAAATTCATTAGTTATAAGAATAACATATTTCAACAGATTCCATTTGATTCTTCATTTTACTCAGAACAATATACTTTATTAAATGAAAAGCTAATAGAATATGAAAATTTAGCTAAAGAAAATCAATGGAAAATCAATAGTTATAAAAATGAAAAATTATTATTTGGTGATAGTTCAATAATAATTTCAACAATAAAAAAACAATTATACTCACTTCAAGATTTAAGAGAAAAAAATTCATCCCCTTTTTTCGATAGCTCATTCTATTTCGCTCTCAAATCCTACCAGCTAAGAAATGGCTTAATTGATGATGGAACACTGAACAAGAATACTATCCATTCACTTCAAAAACCACTAGTAGAATTTATCAATAAAATCCGAGTAAATATTGAGCGTTGTCGGTTTCTTTATTTAAACCAAAAGGGGGATAATATCATAGTAAATCTTCCTGACTTCCATTTATTTACCTATCATGATAAAGAACTTCTCTATAGTAATAAAGTAGTTATAGGAAAAGCTGCTAATGAAACAAAAACGAAAATTTTTAACGATTCTATTGAGTATGTTGTATTTTGGCCTTATTGGAATATCCCAAAAAATATTATTATAAAGGAAACATTACCAGCAATTAAAAAAAACAGGAATTATCTTATTGAAAATAAAATGGAAGTCACCAATCAAAATGGACAGATTATTCCTTCAGAAAATATCTACTGGAGTAGGTATTTAAAAACTTTCCCCTATTTAATTAGACAACGACCAGGTGATAAAAATACACTTGGCAAAGTGAAATTTTTATTTCCCAATCGCTTTTCAATCTACATACATGATACACCAGAAAAAAAATTATTTTTGAAACCAATTCGCGCCTACAGTCATGGATGTATACGTTTAGAAAATCCATTGCTTCTTGCATCCTTTTTACTTAGAAATGAAACTCGATACCCTAAATCTTACCTAAATAAAATACTTAAAAAACAAAAGCAAACTTACATCAAATTAAGACAAAAGACACCCTTATTTATTACTTATCTTACCTGTTGGGTTGACTCTCAAAACCAAATACAATTCAGACCAGATATTTATCAACTTGATTACGCTATTTTAAGTAGACTATCAAAATAAAGCAGTGCGAAAAGAGAATTAATTATAGTTATATTTTGATTGAGTTTTACTGATTTGAATAGTTTTTTATTACTTTGGTTTTAGTAAATCCTACTCAATAATTTATTTGAGCTAAACAACTATATAACTTATAAAATATGGAATACCTATTACTTTTTCTACTCTTAATAATCATTGTTTTACAACTAACATCTTTAAAAAAAAGAAAATCAAATGATTTTATTCAATTAGAAAACAAAATTAAAGAAATCGAATCTTCTATTGGAAAGTTTGAAATGCATTTAAAAGATGATTTTAGAATAAGTCGTGAAGAAAGCTCTAAAAATTCAAAAGAAAATAGAGATGAACTTTCAAAATCTATTAAAGAATTCTCTTTTGACCAAAAAATAAAGTTTGATGAGTTAAAATCTGAACAGAAAGAGCTGACTTCAAAAACAGTTGAACAACTTGAAAAAGTAACTACTAAAATTGAAGATAAGTTAAAAATATTAACTGAAAAAGCTGAAAATGATTCTACTTTAATGCGTGAAACTTTAATTAAACGTTTTGGAGAATTTCAAGAAAATTTTGATAAAAATATTGTTTCAATAAATGATATCCAGCGTGAAAAATTTAAACAAATGGATGAAAATCAACTAAAATTGATTGAAAATACAGAAAAGAAACTGGAGCAAATGCGTGAGACAGTTGATGAAAAATTACAAAAAACGTTGAATGAACGACTTGGACAATCTTTTGAAAGTGTAGGCAAACAACTGGAAGCTGTTCAACTAGGGTTGGGTGAAATGAAAACCTTAGCAAATGATGTTGGTGGTTTGAAAAAAGTATTGAGTAACGTAAAACAACGAGGTGGTGTTGGTGAGATTCAGTTAGAAATGTTATTGGAACAATTGCTTGCTCCAGATCAATTTGAAGCGAATGTAAAGACAAAACCAAATTCTACAGAAGTTGTTGAGTTTGCGATTAAATTACCTGGAAGAGATGAAAAACAAAATTGTGTGTATCTTCCTATTGATGCAAAATTCCCTAAAGATGCATATGAACAAATGGTTGATGCTTATGATTTGGGTGATGTTGCACAAATTGAAATAGCCAATAAAAATATTGAAGCAGTAATAAAAAAAATGGCGAAAGATATGTTTGAAAAATATATAAACCCTCCTATTACTACTGATTTTGCCATTATGTTCTTACCCTTTGAAGGTATGTATGCTGAAGTTGTTAGACGTTCGCATCTTTTAGAACACTTACAGAGAGAATTTAAAGTAATAGTAGCAGGTCCAACAACTTTTGCGGCCATTTTAAACAGTTTACAAATGGGATTTAGAACACTAGCGCTCCAAAAAAGAAGTAGTGAAGTTTGGTCTATTTTAGGGGCAGTTAAAAAAGAGTTTGAAAATTTCGGTGGAATGCTCGAAAAAGCACAAAAGAATATTCATACGGGACTAGGACAGTTGGATAATGTCATGGGAGTTCGAACTAGAGCAATCATTAAAAACCTAAAAAATGTTGAGGCATTAGGAGAATTTGAAACAAAACAACTATTACCAGAGATAGGCAGTGGAGAAAAAACGGATGATGATGAAATCAGCCAATAGAAGAATCTAGTAATAATTCAATATCGAGAGCGAAAATTAAGGTTAAATCTAAATTCTTTATTTGTATTGAAGGACGAAAATTTAAGTCAAACAGTCAATAA
>CANHVK010000088.1 GCA_947464135.1 Flavobacteriia bacterium
AACATTCTGTTGTTAATTGTATTTCTGGTTAATACATTAATCAATTTAAATTAAAGATTTAAATATTTTCTTTTTTTATAGGACTATAAAATAAAGTGTTTAATGTGATTCAACAATTCGTATCTTTGTAAGAAACTAATTTATGTTACAACGAGTTCAAACTATTTATTGGTCTTTATCCTTACTTTGTTTAAGTATCTTATTTTTTGGAGTGAATCTTGTTTCCTTTAGTAAAGGAAATAATGTTTTTGATTTGTCATTATATCAGCTTAAAGAATATGATTCAAAAGGTAGTTTAGTTAAAGAAGTTGCAAGATTTGATTATTTGATAGTTGCAATCGTAGTTTTATTAATTTGTTTAACAATATTTTCTTTCAAGAATTTGAAAAAGCAATTAAATTTAGCAAAATGGGTAATGTTTATACATTTGTTAATTGGTTTTAATTTTATTTTATTTTCATATTCTGGGATGATTGTGAGTAATCCGATTTCTGTAAGATTGAATTTTTCTATTGCTTTTATTTTTATAAGTTTGATTTTATCGATTTTAGGTTATCAAGGAGTTAAAAAAGACAAAAATCTACTTGATTCAGTAGATCGTATCCGTTAATTATAATTATGAATTTTCTTTCCGTTGAAAACTTAACGAAATCCTATGGAGATCGTATCTTGTTTTCAGATATAACCTTTGGCATAGATCAAGGGCAAAAAGTAGCTTTAGTTGCTAAAAATGGCAGTGGCAAAACAACATTACTCCGTTGTTTAATGGATGTTGAACCCTATGATTCAGGAAGAGTAGTGTATCGTAAGGATATTTCAGTTGTTTTTATGCAGCAAGTGGATCAATTAAATTCTGAGTTAACTATACTTGAAGCAGTATTTGATCATGATTTACCAGAAATTCGAGCAGTAAAAAAGTACAATGAAGCGTTGATTACAGGTAATGAAGATATGCTTAATGAAGTATATCAGGAATTAACAGATTTAAATGCTTGGGATATAGAAGTTAAAATTTCACAGATTTTATCAGTTTTAAAATTAAATGATTCTTCTTTATTGATTGGACAATTATCTGGTGGTCAGAAAAAAAGAGTTGCTCTAGCAAAGGTTTTGATTTCTGAAGCTGATTTTTTGATATTAGACGAACCTACGAATCATCTAGATTTAGATATGATTGAATGGTTAGAAGAGTATTTATCAAAATCAAACTCTACTATTTTAATGGTTACCCACGATCGTTATTTTTTGGAAGTTGTTTGTGATACAATTTTGGAATTAGATGATCAAACATTATACAGGTATAAAGGGAATTTTTCTTATTTCCTCGAGAAAAAAGCGGAGCGTCAGGAGCAGTTACAATCAACGATTGATAAGGCAAGAAATACATTTAAAAAAGAGTTGGAATGGATTCGTCGACAACCTAAAGCAAGAGGAACTAAGCAAAAGGCTAGGGTTGAAAGTTTTCAGGATATAAAAAATACTGCATCGCAAAAAATTCAAGAAGATGAGATTGATATTCCAGTTAAAATGGAACGTTTGGGAACTAAGATTTTAGAGTTACACAAAGTTTCAAAATCATTTCCAGATCGTTTGATTTTAAATCAACTTTCCTACGTTTTTAAAAGAAAAGAACGATTAGGGATTGTTGGCAATAATGGAACAGGGAAGTCTACTTTTCTAAATATTATTCAAGATTTAGAATCTGTTGATGCAGGAAGTGTTGTTGTAGGTGAAACAGTTGTTTTCGGTTATTATAATCAAGAATTGATCCGTGTACCAGAAGATAAAAAAGTCATTGACGTAATTAGAGATATTGCAGAATACATTCCTTTGGAGAAAGGAAGGCAGATGTCAGCAGCTCAGTTTTTGGAGAAATTCCTTTTTCCTAGAGATATGCATTATCATTTCGTTCATAAGTTAAGTGGTGGAGAAAAAAGAAGACTGAAATTGATGACTGTATTAATGAAAAACCCTAATTTTTTAATTCTGGATGAGCCTACAAATGATCTTGATATTTTTGTTATGAGTGTTTTAGAAGATTATTTGAGATCTTTTGAAGGGTGTTTAGTTGTTGTTTCCCACGATCGTTATTTTATGGATAAAATGGTTGATCATTTATTTGTTTTTCAAGGTCAGGGTAAAATCAAAGATTTAGTAGGAAATTATACAGAGTATAGAAAAGAGTTACAGAATATACAAAAAGATGAAAAGATAATAATTAAAGATTTACCTACAGAGATAGTTATTGATACTCCTAAAAAAACTGAAAAATCAGAAAAGAGAAAATTATCTTACAAAGAAAAATCAGAATTTGATCTTTTAGAAAAAGAGTTACATAATTTAGAAAATAAGAAAATTGAGCTTACTCTGATTCTTTCTGATTCTTCAAAGTCTAATCAAGAAATTATGAATGCTGGTATTGAACTTTCAGATATAGTTTCTTTAATTGATTTAAAAACAGAGAGATGGTTGGAGTTGTCTGAGTTTATTTAAAACATAAAAAGGAGGTAAAACCTCCTTTTTATGTTTTTAGTTCTTAGTTAAAATTGTGTATAACTCATCTTTTAAATGAACTCTTCTTATTCTTAATTCATTAAGCACTTCGTCTTTTGTATTTTCAGCACCTGTTTCTATCCTGTGAATGTCTTTGTTGATTTCATGGTATTCATCAAATAATTTTTTAAAGTGATTATCTGAAATTTTGAATTCATGGATTTTATTTACCAAATCAGGGAATTCATAGTTTAAATCGTGTCTTTCCATTATCGTTTTATTTTTATATACATCAAAATTAGTCGCTTCACCTTTTATGATGTATGATAAAAATCATTTATAATTAAGATTTATGTAGGGTTTAAATTATTTGAAAATTCATTATTATAAGATTATTAGTAATTTTTTATTGATCTTAACAAAAATAACTTATGTTAAATAGAGTTAAAGATTTTTCATTAAGTATTTGTACATTTCAACCATACACATGATATCGTATTTTGAAACAATTTCATCACAAGTGTGAACATTGTCTTCACCAGCACCAATAAAGCACCAATCAATTAATAATTCCGATTTTTGAAGAGTGCTACCATCACTACCGCCTGCACTTTCTACTTCAAGTTGATAATCGATACCAGATTTATCAGATAATTTCACTATTCTGTCAAGGAACGATTTTCTTGGTAGCATACTGTCTCTTAAGGATATTACAACCCCTTTTCCATGGCTTACAAATTCTGTTATCCATGTTATATCGGAAATGAGTGCTTGTTTGATATTGTATTTTTTGAATAAAAATTTTGAAATATAACTAATACTATTTCCGCCGTGTTCTTCATAAGTACTAAATACAATTGCTCCATTTTTTATAGTTTCAGCAACTTGTAATGCTGACCAAACACCAAGTCTATTATCTAAATATGGAGATTGAATGAAAGTTTCTGTTTCTCTAAAATTTGGTTTATAAGTTAATATAGTACCGCGGTCTATATTTCTAGGGTATATACACTTAATTATTGGACGGTCATTTTCTTGTTCAATAATCATTAATTCAGTTTCAATATTTCCTTGACTATCTTTACCAATCAGTGGAGTTCCATCAATGAGGTCTGGTCCGCCGATTTTTACTAATTGGTTTTCATAAGAAACGGAAAATCCTATAGTATCGATGTGTGCATAAATTGCAGTTTTTGGTTTTCCGAAAATTAATATCAGATTATCATGAAAATCTTTTGAATCAATAATTATAGGTTTTGTTTTCCATAATTGTTGATTTTCTTTTACGTAGTTGACTAAGAATTTTTTTATTAAGCTTTCATCACTTGAAGCGCCCGGAATTGAAGTTAATTTTTTTAATAGATCCATTATTTATAAAAAGGTATTAAAGAGTTGTAATTTCTATCAAGGAGATGTTATAAAATGTTTGAATAATATTTTTTTCTAAAGATTTAGGGAATTCTATTTCCATTTTACAAATCAAATCAAAATCTTGTTTTTTAATTTGAATATTAAGGGTTTTTATAACTGACATTATTTGAGGTAATTTTTCATAAGGAAAATTGAGTTCTAATTTAGTTTCTAACTCTTTAAAAATTATAATTCCATTTTCAATTGAATTTTTAGCAGCGGTTTTATACGCTGTTATAAGCCCTCCAACACCTAATTTTGTTCCTCCAAAATACCGTACAACTCCAATTAATATATTTGTTAGTTCATAGGATTGTATTTGACCTAAAATTGGAGTGCCGGCACTATTCGAAGGTTCTCCATCATCATTTACTCTTGTTGTATATTGGTTTACTCCAAATCTATAAGCATAACATAAATGTCTAGCTTGATGGTTTTCTTTTTTCCATTTTACTAGATTTTCTTTAGCTTCATTTTCACTATAACAAGGGATTGCAAGTGCTATAAATTTCGAGCCTTTTTCTTTGTAAATACCTTCTGATAAATTTTCTAAAGTTTTATATGTGTACAATTGATCCAAACTATATAAAAAAATAAAACCACCCGAAGGTGGTTAGTTATTATTGAATTGAAAGTTTCTTTTCTAGATCTGCAAGATATACTTTAAATTGTTTATCTGTGTCAGCAAGATTCATGACAGTTCTACAAGCATGAAGTACAGTAGCGTGATCTTTACCGCCACAATGTGCACCTATACTTGCTAGTGAAGATTTTGTCATTTTTTTGGCAAAATACATTGATATTTGTCTAGCTTGAACGACTTCTCTTTTTCTTGTTTTAGATTTTAATATTTCCATAGGAAGATTAAAATAATCACAAACAACTTTTTGAATATAATCAATAGATATTTCTCGAGAAGTGTTTTTGACAAATTTGTCAATCATTTGTTTAGCCAAATCTAAAGTAATAGCCTTTTTATTTAAAGAAGCTTGAGCTAACAATGATGTCCAAGCTCCTTCCATCTCTCGAATATTTGTATTTATACTGTACGCTAAGTATTCAACAACTTCAGATGGTAGTTCAATACCATTCCCGTACATTTTCTTTTGTAAAATAGCAATTCTTGTTTCTAAATCTGGAGCTGTAAGATCAGCTGATAATCCCCATTTAAAACGCGATAATAGACGTTGTTCCATATCTTGCATCTCAACAGGTGGTTTGTCTGATGTTAAAATAATTTGCTTCCCATTTTGATGTAAGTGGTTGAATACAGAGAAGAAAACGTCCATTGTTTTTGTTTTTCCTGCAAAAAATTGTACATCGTCAATGATTAATACATCAACCATTTGATAAAAATGTATGAAATCATTTACTGTATTTTGTTTTAGTGCGTCAATAAATTGATGCGCAAATTTTTCAGAGCCAACATATAATACTGTTTTATTCTGGAATTTTTCTTTGATACTAATTCCAATTGCGTGTGCTAAATGTGTTTTTCCCAATCCAACACCACCATAAATTAACAATGGATTAAATGCAGTGCCCCCTGGTTTGTTTGCTACAGCGTATCCTGCTGATCTTGCCAAGCGATTACAATCACCTTCTACGAAATTTTCAAATGAGTAAGCAGGGTTTAAGTTAGAGTCTACATTAACTTTTTTTAAACCTGGAATAATAAATGGATTTCTTATTTGACTTTCTCCAGAATGTAAAGGAACTGTAATAGGGCTATTTTGAATATTTCCATTATTAGATGTAGGTAGTTTTATAACAGAAGGTGTCGCGTTTTTGTTATTGTTTTCCATTACAATACTATATTCTAAACGGCCTTCATTTCCAATTACTCTTTTGATTACTTTTTTAAGTAATACAATGTAATGTTCTTCTAACCATTCATAAAAAAAATGTGAAGGAACTTGTATAGTTAAAACATTGTTATCTAGTTTGATAGGAACAATTGGTTCGAACCAAGTCTTATAAGAATTTAATGCGATGTTATCTTTAATAACTTTTAAACAGTTACCCCAAGCTGCAACGTGATCTTTTTCCATAGTTACTCTATAATGTAGTTATTAAAGATAGGTGTTTAAAACTTTTTATCTTTGTATCTTTTTGTTTTACAATGATTTAATTTTAATCCTATCTTGAGATACAAAGATTGTGATTATTTAGTTTAAAAAAAAATAGAATTGCTATTGATTTTTATTTATTTTTTTAATATAGATTTTTGTTTGGTATAATTTATCTGATGATAACATAAAGTGATCTAAAATTAGAATCGTTAATTTTACCTAAAAAGATATTTGATTTAATAGATTATGGATATAGA
>CANHVK010000089.1 GCA_947464135.1 Flavobacteriia bacterium
AATTGAAAATCTTAACTTTTACTAAATTTGTGAAGTAAAATTTTGAATATGCCTAAAATAGCACAAAAAGCCGTAAATATGCCTGCTTCGCCAATTAGAAAATTGGTGCCTTTTGCAGACGCAGCAAAGAAAAAAGGAAAGGTGGTTTATCACTTAAATATTGGTCAACCAGATATTGAAACTCCTGAAGTTGCATTGAATGCAATTAAAAATTTCGATCAAAAAGTTATCGAATATAGTCATTCAGCTGGATTTGAATCTTATAGAAATGGATTAGCTGCATATTATCAAAAAACAGGTATTCCAGTTAACTCTGAAGATATTATAATAACAACTGGTGGTTCTGAAGCTTTGATTTTTGGATTTATGACTACTTGTGATCCAGGTGATGAAGTTATTATTCCAGAGCCTTTTTATGCTAATTATAATGGATTTGCAGTAACAGCAGGTCTAAATGTTATACCAGTTGCATCTTCAATTGAAAGTGGATTTGCACTTCCTCCAGTTGAAGAATTTGAAAAGAAAATCACTCCTAAGACTAAAGCAATATTAATTTGTAATCCTGGAAATCCAACAGGATACTTATACTCTAAAGAAGAATTAGAAAAATTAAGAGATATTGTTAAAAAACATGATTTATTTTTGTTTGCTGACGAAGTTTATCGTGAATTCTGTTATGATGGAGCAGTTCCTTTTTCTACAATGAACTTAGAAGGGATTGAAAATAATGTAATAATGATTGATTCTGTATCTAAACGTTATTCAATGTGTGGTGCAAGAATTGGAGCTTTGATTTCTAAAAACAAAGAAGTAATTTCTTCAGCATTAAAATTTGGTCAAGCTCGTTTATCACCACCGACTATTGATCAAATTGCTTCAGAAGCAGCACTAAACACTCCACAATCATATTTTGACAATGTTGTTTCAGAATATGTTACAAGAAGAAACATCATGGTTGATGGGTTAAATAGTATACCTGGTGTATTCTGTCCTAAACCGAGTGGAGCTTTTTATTGTGTAGCTAAATTCCCTGTTGATAGCGCTGAAAAATTTTGTCAATGGTTATTAGAAGAATTTGAATATGAAGGAGCTACTGTAATGATGGCACCAGCGAGCGGGTTCTACTCTACTCCTGGTTCTGGTGTAAACGAAGCTCGAATCGCATACGTTTTAAATCAAGATGCATTGAAAAAATCAGTTAGAATTTTAGAAGAAGCATTAAAAGTTTATCCAGGAAAGACAAACTAATTTCTTGAATAAAAAAATAAAAATATCGTATATACATTTAGGTCTTTCTTCATTTGTGTTGAAAGACCTAAATTTTTTAAGAAAGGAATTTGATTTATCTGAATTTGAATTCAAATTAAATCCTAAAAAAAACGTACCATTTTCATTTGTAAAGCAATTATTATTTCTACTGAAAAATTGTAATAAAACTAAAATTTACATTATTCAATTTGCTGGATATAATTCGCTTCTCCCTGTCATTTTCTCAAAAATTTTAAAAAAGAAAAGTGTTATTGTTTTAGGTGGAACAGATTGTGTTTCCTTTCCGTCTATTTCATATGGTAATTTCCATAAAAAATTATTGGGATTATTCACATCATTAAGTATTAAAAATTGTGATTTATTATTACCAGTAGATTCATCTCTAATAGAATATGATTACAATTACCAAAAAAACGATTTTCCAAAACAAGGATACAAATATCATTGTCCAGATATAACAACAAAAAATCAAGTAATTTATAATGGATTTGAAACTGATAAATGGTTGTTTTCAAAAAATAAAGAAGAAAATACTTTTGTTACTATTGTAGCCGGTCTATCAAACTTTTCAAAAATTCAATTAAAAGGAATTGATTTAATCATTCAATTAGCATATCAATTTCCAAATTTTAAATTCTATGTTGTAGGTGGCGAAAATTTACAACAAGGTATCCCGGACAATATAATTTTGAAGCCATTTGTTCCTAATAATGAGTTATCCAATTTTTTAAATTCAAAAGAATTTTATCTTCAACTATCAATGAGTGAAGGGTTTCCTAACGCGCTTTGTGAAGCAATGTTATGTGGATGTATTCCTATTGTAACTGCTGTAGGAGCAATGCCTAAAATTGTCAGTGAAATAGGATTTGTTTTAAACAAAAAAGACCCCATTTTATTAAGCGAAATTGTACAAAAAGCTACTGGATTAACAAAAAATGATAGAGAACAATTAGCGGAAAAATCTCGAGATAGAATAAAAAACGTTTACCCAATTATTAGAAGAGAAAAAGAATTTATAAATGCCATTTATTCTATTTATAACTAATTTTTCTATTCAGTTTCATCAAAAGATTTTTATTTGTGAATAATATATACACGCTCACAATAATCAATTGAATTAAACTTCCACTGTAGTAATTTAAATAATTTCCTGAAAATAAAATCAGAATTAAAACTGAATAAATCATTGGTATGATTATCAATGGTTTAGCAAAATCAAATTCAAATGTATTTTTTTTATTAGAAAATTTCAATATAATAAGTTGTACAATTTTTGAGATTAATGCCGCTATTATCGCAGCCCAAATATGAATGAATTCATAAAGAAAATACATAAAGGCTATTTGAAAGAGAGCTGAAATTATAACCATTTTAGGTAATACCTTTGTTTCATGATAGTAATACATAATATTCGTATAAATATTTATCAATGGTCTAAATAAGAATGGTAACATTAGATAAGGTAAATACTTGAAATATAGAATATATTCTTTGTTTTTTATTATGATTTCACCAATGAGTGGAATAAAAAAAATTGAAAAAGAAATAAATAGGATATTTAAATTAGAAAACATCAAATGGTATTCATACTCTTCTTTAATAGTCGCCGGAGTTTCTCTATCTTTTGAACTCCATAAGTTATATATTTTAGGATTTATAGTACTACAGAAACTATTTTGAAATACCTCTGTAATAAGTGTACATTTCATTGCAAAATCAAATACTCCAAGTACTTTGGTCGTTTTATCTAATAATAAAATTATATAATTGTTTGAATATGTTATAATCCATGAATAGATGTTATACTTAAAAACAGGAAAACAGAATTTATTTACTCCTTTCAATTGTGATTTATCAAAATGAATACCAAATTCTTTAAGTAAAAAAATAATTACTAAAATTAATGTTACGCTTCCTGCAATAAGTCGCGCTGTAATTGGTGCAAATAATGAATTAGGGTACAACTTCAAACCATATACACTTAAAAATAAAATCAATATAAAATTGACCAAGTTTATTAAAAGGTATTTAAATGGTTCTTGTTTATAAATTAAAAGAGTAGAGTAAATTTTTAAATATACATTGCTAATTGCAAAAATCAAACTCATCAAACCGTAGGGTAAAAATGAAAATAAATCATTTTTGAATAATTTAAAAATAGGTATTCCGAGTAAAGTGAAAATAAACAAACAACCAAAAGAAATGATCGTTATCAGAAAGACCAATGTACCAACGAATTTACTTAATTCTGCTGAGTCATTTTTTCGATGAACATATCCCATGGCAACATAATTATCAATGCTATATGTTATCAGAATCTGTGTTAATAATGAAAAGGAAATGTATATCGATAATGCACCATACATTGATGATGATAAGTAAGATGTATATGGAACCAATAAAATCATACCTGAAATTGAAGGTAATGCACCAGCAATCATGTATAAGGCAGTTGAATTTATCAGTTTTTTAAACATCTTATTTAATAGGTCTTATTTTGAATTTTATTTCTTGACAAGGGAATATATAACAAAAAGATTCTTCATATAATTCTTGCATATATATATTCATATTGAAAATCTTATTTAATAACTGTTTAAAATAATTTCTAAATAAAAAAGATGATTTAAAAACAATTTTCTTTTCTAGAACTTCAAATTTAATGCTATCATAAAAAGCAGGAACTTTTCTTTTATACATAGATTTAGATGGTTCGCTAAAATAATCGAATGAATACAAACCAAAAAATCGTTTATGAGTATAGTCCGAATAATAATATGGATTTGAAAAATAAGGTACGGTTACAATTTTAACTCCATCAGGTTTTAAAACCCTATGAATTTCAGTAATTAGTAATTTAAAATTATCAATATGCTCTAATACATGGGTTGATATTATTTCATCTATTGAATTATCTTCAATGAAAGGCAGTCCTAATTCTAAATCAGCAACATAATCTACACCTTCAATATCTAAACAATCGATACCTATAACCCCTTCTTTTTTATGTGGACCGCAACCCAACTCTACAACAACACGATCTTTATTTATTATTAATTCTTTAAAATCTACTTTATTCATTTTGTTTTAAATAACATAATTAACTCTAACTAATCTTTAATATTTTTAAAAACATGGATTAATTCATTTGCACATTTAGATTTAGAATATTTAGCAAGAAAATCACTATATGCAAATTCTCCCATTGCTTTACGTTCTTTTTCATTTAGTATAAGAAATTTTAATTTTTCATACCAATCTTGTTCATTATCTGCTATAAAACCATTTTTATTTTCAATAATAATTGATGAATTAATTCCAACTGATGAAGCAACTGCCGGAATACCACTCGCAAAATATAAATATAATTTATATCCTCCTTTATTTTTTTCCCATTGATCATCAATTAATGGCATAATACCAATGTCAAATTTTCTTAGATATTCAGCTTCTTTTTCAAGGTACCAAGTAGAATTTTCAAAAACTAATCCATCAATTTTAAAATGTTCACCTACTCCGATAAAAATAAACTTTATATCAAATTCATTCTGTAATCTAATTAACGTATTTTTAATCTTAAAAAGATACTTTGATGTAGAAGGAGAACCCATCCATCCAATAACAATAGTTTTATTCTTTTTTATCTCTTCAATGTTATTAGAAGGAAAAAAGATCTTATCATCAACAGATGTTGGAATTACAATTGGATTCACTCCTTTTTGAGAACAAAATTCTTTTAGAAATGGAGTACTAACTATAACGCTTTTTGCATATAAAACTGTATTAGTTACCTGTTTTAATTTTTTATTTGAACCTAAATAAATTGCATCATCAAAATCAAAGATGAGATTAATTTTTCTTAGTTTTATTATAAATAATTCAAGTGAATTAAAAGCATATCTATTTGAAAAAATAAGTTCATTTTTTTTAAATAACAATGTTAAAAACAACTGGATTTTTTTAAGTCTTTTGAAAACAAAACGATATAAATAGAATAAACTCCCTTTTTTAAGAAATGGTCTTAAAGGAATATGATTTATCTCAAAATTATTTTTAAAAAAAACATCAAAATATTGAATAGCTCTAGTCCTGGAACTTGCATGATCCTTGGATCCATAAGTAACAACAAGAAGCTTCATTATTTATTCAATAATTCATATCCAAGTTCATCATAATTTATCCCATCAAAATTGCCTGAACTCATCATTAATAAAACTTTATTTTTAAAATCAAATTGATGAATAAAATCTAAAACTTGTGAAGTGTTAT
>CANHVK010000090.1 GCA_947464135.1 Flavobacteriia bacterium
ATTTGAATATTTTTATTTTTTTTTTCTTAAGCTAATCAACCATTTATTAAAATCTACAGAAGGAATAATTTCAGGAAGTCCTTTCGAGTTTTGTTTCATTAAATCCGGCAGTTGAAATAAAGAAGGGGAGAAGATAACGGTTAATTTCTCCAAATTTTCTCTTGTATCCCAAACTAATTCATCTGTAACAATTGTATTATCAAATTGATGTTTTTTTTCAGTTGAAAATAGTAAATAAGAAGTATTCGCTTTAACAGGATACCCATTGAAAAAACGATCCCTGCGTGTACTGTAGGGAAAAAGTATACTTGAAGTTTCGTTATCATCTAAAAAAACAGAAATATATCCATTTTCTGGTGCTTCAAAGTATAAATATAAGGGTTCATTTTTATGAAATGCAGTTGTTTTACATCTAGTAGTATCAGTACAACTCAACGTAAAGGTGTTGAAATTTGCTTCAGGTTCAAAGTATTCACGTGCCCGAATTTTTACTTCACATTTTATTTCGATGCCGTTTTCTGTTTCTCTTCCTTTTTTCTTGGTAAAAGGAATTTCTTCATATGCTACGTTTAACTCTTCAATCACTTCTCCTTTCACAAAAACATCAGCAATCGTATTGAAACCTGTTTTAGTTTCAGTCAAACTTCCACTGCTTGAGTTTTTGACATACATTGAATTTCCTTGAAAAACAGCACTTCCAAACGCTTTTTCAAGTGCATTTATAATAGCACCTTCTTTTGCTCTTTTTTTTGCCTGATCTTTGCTTTCATTTGAATTTAATTCCGTCTGAAATTCTCCATCTGTTTTCACTTCTTTTTGAGCATAAATGGAAATAGAAAGTAAAAAACTAAATAATAAAATACTTTTTTTCATTTTTAAATTTAATAAAAAAAGCTGTCTTTAAAAGACAGCTTAGTTATTTTAAAAATAAATTGATTAGTTGATACCCATCATTTTATTTAATTGCTCTTCATTCACTTTAAGTTTCTCTTTCAATTCTTTTTGAATTACTTTTTTAGCAATTTGTAAAGATTGTTCAACGTCATAAAAAATTCTCATTTGAACTTCCGTGTTTTTTGGGTTCGCTGGAATTCTGTAAATTTTGAACGCTGGCTCAACGTATCCTAATTGAGCAGAAATCAATTCTTTAGAGTTAGCAATAGTCTGAGTAATTGATGCAGCGTCTTCGTTATTTAACTGCTGGTTAGCTAAGTTTGCAGAAACTAACGCGTTTACATTACTTTCAACTTGGCTTGCTAAAGCTAATTTCGCAACAGTAAGAGCTTGCATTTCAGCAGCTGTTTTAGTTTCACCGACACCGTTACCATCAGCATAGATATATTTCTTACCACCTTTTGCTGTTTCTTCTTCTGATTTCATCATTGACTTCTCTAATATTTTTTCTAGAGGCAACGATCCAGGGACAACATCCCAACCTTCTTTTTTAAGTTTTTTCGCTTCTTTTCTAGCAGCTTTAATTGCTCTGTCAGCGATATCACTTTTAATTTCCTTATCTGTTTTTTGTGCAAATGAAAAAAGTCCAAAAAGAACCAAAGCACCTGTTAAAATTAATTTATTCATATTTTATTTTTTTTTAAAATTACTAACTATTCATTTATTTTCCAACTCTTCCAAGATTCTGATACCTGACTACCAAATAATACCTGAGGATCTTGGGCTTTTTGATTTATTTTCAAACTCTCAATAGCTATTTTCTGAGATGTGTTTTCATATAGCTGATTATAATTTAAAAGTCCTTTATTATCTTGAATTTCTTTCAAAATATAATAGGTAAACATTCCGTGTTGTTTCGCTTTATAAGGTAATGCAGATTGCTCTTCATTAGTTGCTGAAAAAATAACTAAATTTCCAGATACTTGTTCTTTTTTAGGTTTGATTTTCACCGCTCTTGCAGCTAATAAGCCTGCGTCTCTACCACCACCTGTAAAGCAAGCATCCAAGAAAAATGTAGCTTTCAAAGGATTTGCATTCGAAATTTTTGAATATAAATCAAACAAATTGATCGCATTTGTCAAGTTGGTTACATTTACATCAACAGGAACTAAATAAGGTGTTTTTGTAACTTCATCCGGTTGACCATGACCAGCATAGTAAAAAATGATTTCACCTTTACCATTTGATCTACTTAAAATTTGTGTAATAAGATTAATTCTTTGTCCCATTTCACCAGCGGTTGCATTCGTTAAGAAATGAACATTTTCTTCTGGAACACCGAAAGTATTAACACAATATTCTTTAAATGTTTTCGCATCATTTACTGCAAAAGCAACATTACTTTCGGAAGTTAAACCAGTTTGTCTACTTGTGTAATCTTCATTACCAATGATTAACGCGTATTTATTTGGGTTTTTAGTTTGTATAACCGGAATGTTTTTGTCAATATCAGCTGTTAATGAGGCTGTAACGATATCTACGTTTTTATCTTGTTGATTACTTGTAATATTAACTGTTGTTGTTCCTGCTGATTTGGCATTTATAGCAACACTCGCGATTTTATCACTTGCATAACGACCGAATCTTTCACTTAAATCAATATTAATATTTAATGTAGGATTACTGAAATTTTTTGTTGCAATAAAATCAAACAATAACTCCCTTGTTTCACCTGGTTGTAGTGTACCAATTTCAAAACGTTCATCACCATTGGCAACTACATTGTTTGGATAAGTAAAAACAGCTTTCACATTTTCTGCGATTCCCTGTCCTGTATTCTGCAGTAATGCTTTTAATTGTAGGGGTTTACCTAAAGAAATTTGACCAAAATCACTCAGGTAAGAAAAATCTACAATTTGAATTTGTGGCTGAATAAATGCTTTTGTAGTAACATTTATGGCAATTTGATCTGGTTGCAATCCAGTTTTTTCAGTAAATGTAATCTGGAAATTAGCTGTTCCACTTGTTAAATCCATTGTACCTACAACAGGAATTGTGTAATCTTTTGAAGAATTAGGGGCAATATTTCCCAAATCTAAGTTTGAATCAAAATCAAGACCGATTACCGAGCTACTACCATTATGTAAAGAAGCGCCCACACTTCTAGCAGTACCTTTTCCTTTATTGGAAACTCTAAACTGAATGGAACAATTTTCATTAGCATCAATTCGATTATTACCGTTTTCATCTAAAAAAAGTATATCACTTGCAAATAAAAGTGGAGGTAACGATTTCTCGATCAATAACTCTTGACTATTTAATTCTATAGTTTTAGCTTCCCCTTTGTATTGAGCTAAAAGGCTAAAAGAACCCAAAACAGATAAAAAGAGTAATTTATTTCTCATGATTTTCAATATTCTTAATTTTACTAAATTAGCAAAAAATCATTTTTAACTATGAATTTGAGAGTCAAAATATATTTGTTTTTCGTACTTACAAGTTGTCTTCTAAATGTATATGCTCAAAATATTGAAAACATTGACTTTTATTCTGAAGGTAAAAATGTCATTGTAACTTATGAATTAAAAAAATGTCTACCAGAAGAAAAATATGATGTCTCTTTAGTTTTTGTAGAAAAAAACACCAATCAACGAGTAGTACCTAAAACGATAACAGGAGATTTAAAAAATCAAGTATGTGGTTTAGGAAAACGAATCGTTTGGGAGATAAGTAAAGATGTATTTTCTTTATCTGGTAAGTTTTATCCCGAATTGAATTTTAAAATCTCACCAAAAGGTCCAACGGATGCTGATGGGTATGTGTATAAAACAGTTGTAATTGGCAACCAAGAGTGGTTTGTAGAAAATTTACGTACTTCAAAATATAATGATGGGACACCTATACCAAATATCACTAGTAATGATGAATGGTCTACACTATCGACAGGTGCTTGGTGTTATTATGATAATAATGAATCGTATAATGTAAAATATGGGAAATTGTACAATTGGTATGCTGTAAGCCCAACCAAAAATGGGAATAAGAATGTATGCCCAACTGGGTGGCACGTACCATCAGATTTAGAATGGACGGTTTTAACGGATTATTTAGGAGGTCAAAGTGTTGCTGGAATTAAAATGAAAGAAGTAGGCACAAAAAACTGGAATAGCCCAAATACAGGTGCTACAAACGAGTCAGGATTTACTGGTCTTCCGGGCGGTGTCCGCTACGGCAATGGAAGTTACTACGCCATTGGCTACTACGGTTACTGGTGGAGTTCTACGGAGATCAAGACAAGCTATGCCAGGTCCCACGACCTGGCCAGGTCCCGCGACCTGGACTACAACAATGTGAGTGCAGTCAATAGCAACTTCTATAAGGACTACGGGTTTTCTGTTAGGTGTCTCAGGGATTAATTCTATAATGGCGTTGACCCTTTGACTCTTTGATTCTTTTACTCCTGAGCCTGTCGAAGGATGAATCTTTGAAGTTCTCGATGGTTGCTAATATGAAAACGTCAGATTCTTTTTTTTGATGATTAGTTAGATTTTTGCATCGAATAAAAGTACTATTCGTTGTGTTTTTTGCGATGAATAAATTGAATTTGCAACGAATAATCTGTATATTTGATGCAAATAGTGCAACGAATGAAGCCTTACATCCATCAAAAAAGCAATTGGCCTAATTTTACATGGCGGAGCGATGAATTAATCGAATTAATTAGTGAGGTACGAAACTTACAAGGTAGATTAATTGGTAAAATGCAATCTTTTGGATTTCAACTGCAAAATGAAGCTTTGTTAGATACATTAACTTTAGATGTAATAAAGACATCTGAAATTGAGGGTGAATATTTAGATTTAAATGAAGTTAGATCTTCTATTGCACGTCGCTTGGGAATTGAAATTGCTGGAGCAATAGATTCAGAAAGAAATGTAGATGGAGTAGTAGAAATGATGTTAGATGCAACACAAAATTGTTTTGAGCCATTGACAAAAGAACGCCTTTTTGATTGGCACGCAGCGCTATTTCCAACAGGAAGAAGTGGTATGTTTAAAATAGTAGTTGGTGATTGGAGAAAAGATACCACTGGACCAATGCAAGTGATTTCAGGTGCATTGGGAAAAGAACGTGTCCATTTTGAGGCTATTCATTCAGATTTTATTGAAAAAGAGATGCGACAATTTTTGAATTGGTTTAACTCAGAAACTTATATGGGTTCTTTATTAAAGGCTGCTGTTGCTCATATATGGTTCTTAACAATACATCCTTTTGAAGATGGAAATGGGAGGATAGCACGTGCTCTTACGGATATGTTGTTAGCACGGTCAGATAAAAGTAACCAGCGTTTTTATAGTATGTCAGCTCAAATAAGAATCGAAAGAAAAAATTACTATGAATTCCTAGAAAAAACGCAAAAGGGTAATTTAGATATAACAGATTGGATTACTTGGTTTTTACAATGTTTAAAAAATGCGTTGGATAATTCAACCGTACTATTAGAACGAATTTTATTTAAAGCACATTTTTGGATTA
>CANHVK010000091.1 GCA_947464135.1 Flavobacteriia bacterium
ACAACATCATCAATTTATGCGAAATCAAATTTCTAAATAATGATTATCAGTTATCAAAAAACGACTATTCAAATATTAAAAATAAATTGTTCGAGTTTGAAAAAGATACAAAAACTAGAAAAACAATATTTGTCACTCTGATCACTACTTTCGGACTTAAACCAAACGAATACAGCAACGAATTAATTAACAAAACAATCACTTTAAAAGATTTATTTAAATAAAAATCAACTTTCAACTTTATAACTTTTAAACTGTCCCACCTACAAATCACCTGCTAATTTTTACAGTTCACCAACTTTATCGAATTCAATTAGAAACGAAATTCTAATTTTGAACTATCAAAATGAATCAATTATGAAACATCTTTATGTATTATTTGCTCTTTTAGGATTTACAAGTTTATCATTTGCACAAAACGATGGACAATCATTGAAAGGAAATATTGTTGACAAACAGTCACAAAGTCCTTTGATTGGTGTTTCAATTTTTATACAAATTAACGACTCAACCTTAAAAACAAAATCTGATACTTTAGGAAATTTTCGCTTTGAACACCTAATTCCAGGTCGTTATGAATTAGTTGCGAAATACATTAACTACCGAACAGCAACAATTCCTAATATCATAATAACAGCTGGTAAAGAGGTGTCAGTTGATATAACCATGGAAGAAAACGTCAAAACCTTAAAAGAAATCGTCATTTCGGGTTCAAAAAAACAAGAAACAATTAACGAACTAACTACTGTGAGCGCACGTTCATTTTCAACAGAAGAAGTGAACCGATTTGCTGGTGGACGATCTGATCCTTCACGTATGGCTGCCAATTTCGCAGGGGTTAGCTCTCCCAATGATGCACGTAACGATATTGTTATTCGTGGAAACTCGCCAACGGGGGTTCTCTGGAGAATTGAAGGATTAAACATTCCAAATCCAAACCACTTTTCTACTATTGGAACAACAGGTGGTCCAGTAAGTGCCTTAAATACAAACATGTTAAAAAACTCGGATTTCTTTACATCAGCTTTCCCTTCAGAATATGGAAATGCGAATGCCGGTGTATTTGATTTAGGCTTAAGAAAAGGAAATGCCGACAAAAGAGAACATACTTTCCAAATTGGTGCTTTAACTGGTATCGAAGCAATGACTGAAGGGCCAATAAAAAAAGAAAAAGGGTCTTCATATCTGTTTGCATATCGTTATGCTTTTACTGGAGTTGCTCAAAAAATTGGACTCCCAATAGGAACAACAGCAACCCCATTTTATCAAGATTTATCTTTCAAAATAACTTCAGGACAAACCAAATTTGGGAAATTTGTGTTTTTTGGTTTAGGAGGAGTATCACATATCGTTTTTGATCATAAAAAGGTTGATACAACTGATTTATTCGCCTATCCTAATCGAGATAGTTACTTCAAAAGCCGTGTTGGTTTAGTAGGTTTAAATCATTTTGTCCGAGTGAATGAAAATGCCTATTTCAAAACAGTGATTGGGGCAACTTTATCAGGTTCAGACTATGATGAAGATACTATAAATAAACAATCGAATGAAGTTATACGCGTTATTGAAAATCAAACAAATCAATTACGATATTCTATAAATAGTTCATACAATCATAAGGTAAATTCGAAATTATTCTTAAAAATTGGTGTAATAGAAGAATTATTGCATCTGAACTTAATCTATAGAAACCGAACCTTTACACCTACTTGGATTGAAATCTGGAACTTCAATGATATAACATCTCTCATTCAAGGATATGCACATGCAAAATATAGTTTTTCAGATCGAATCACATTAAATGCTGGTGTACACTATCAACATCTAACCTTGAACAACTCAAAAGTGATTGAACCTAGAGTTGGTGTTAAATTTCAAATAAATGAAAAAGGAAATTTAAATATTGGATTCGGTCAACACAGTCAAATGCAACCAACTGACGTCTATTTTTATAGAACTCTACTTAATGATGGAACATACCTACAATCAAATAAAAACATTGATTTTACAAAAAGTTTACATTATGTTATTGGGTATGATTACAACCCTTCAAAAGATTGGAGAATTAAAACAGAGATCTATTATCAACATTTATTCAATGTACCTATTAGTAGTGTTGACAGCACCTATTCGATATTAAATGTTGGCGCAAATTTCAACCCAAATGAAATGCCATACCTTGTAAATCAAGGAACAGGTGAAAATTATGGGGCAGAATTAACCATTGAGAAATTTTTCAGTAAAGGATATTATGCCTTATTAACTGGTTCTATCTACGAATCCAAATATACTGGGATGGATAATATAGAGCGAAATACCGGTTTCAATGGTAAATATGTATACAACGTATTAATTGGAAAAGAATTTTTAATTGGAAAAGACAAACAAAATCGAATTACATTCGACTTTAAATTAACTCAAGCAGGTGGTAGATTTTACACACCCGTTGATTTAGATGCATCTAATCAAGCAGGAAAACAAGTAGAAAAAGGAAGTGAATTTGTTTATTCAGAACGCATTCCTGATTTCTTTCGTATGGATGCCAAAATAGGATTTGTTTTAAATCACAAAAAAGTCAAAATGTCACAATCTTGGTATTTCGACATTCAAAACATTACAAATCACCAAAATGTATTTGCTTTAAGGTATAATCCTATTTATAAATCAATAAACACAGCTTATCAGATAGGTTTGTTCCCTAATTTCGTATATAAAATACAATTTTAATTAATAGCTAATTTTCAAAATATTACATACAACACTAGTTTTCTTAAAAGATTTATTATTGTAAAACAACTATTGTTTTTTTATACCTTTACCTTATGGAAACAAAATTCAAACCACTAAACGAAGATTTAACCTTTGAAAAATTATCATTTGTAGACCAAACTTTCAAAAGTTTGATTTTTGATAATTGTGAGTTTGAAGAAGTAGATTTTTCGTCTACTTCATTAATCTCTTGTAAATTTACTAACTGTCGCTTCATTCGCTGTAATTTTTCATCAACAAACATAAACGCTTCTCAATTAAACGATATCGTTTTTGAAGAATGTAAAATTTTAGGAGTACACTTTCACGCTTGCTCTGATTTTCTTTTTTCAGCATCTTTCAAAAATTGCACCTTGGATTTCAGTTCATTCTATCAAAAGAAAATGCAAAAAACAGCATTTACGAATTGTTCTTTGAAAGAAGTTGATTTCAGTGAAAGTGACCTTTCTCAATCTGTATTTGACAATTGCAGTTTATTGGACAGTGTTTTTTACAGAACTATTCTTAAAGAAGTAGATTTCCGTACTGCTAAACATTTCTCTATCAATCCAGAAGTAAACGAATTAAAAAAAGCAAAATTCACACGTGATGGATTAGAAGGATTGTTAAGCAAATACAATTTAATCATCGAATAAGAATGTCGAAAAAGAAAGCCGAATCACCTACTGTAAAACCCAAGTTACATCCAAGAAATAAACATAAGGAAAGATACGATTTCAATTTATTAACTGTTGAAAATCCTGAATTAGTTCCTTTTGTAATTAAAAATTTCATCGGTGATGATTCAATTGATTTTGCTAATCCTGAAGCTGTAAAAACACTAAACAAAGCACTCCTTCATTCGTATTACAACATTGATTTTTGGGATATACCTGAAGATTATTTATGTCCTCCAATTCCTGGGAGAGCTGATTACATTCATCATATTTCTGATTTATTGCAAGTTTCCAATTATGGTAACATTCCAACAGGAGATAAAATAACTTGTCTTGATATTGGTGTTGGTGCCAATTGTATTTACCCTATTTTAGGTCATAAAGAATACGGATGGCGTTTTATTGGTTCTGATATCGATCCTATTTCGGTAGAATCAGCAAAAAACATCGTAAATAATAATCCTGATTTATCTGATTTTATAGAAATACGCAAACAAGAAAAAGCTACCGATTTACTTTTTGGTGCAATCACAAAAGAAGAAATCATTGACGTAACTTTTTCTAATCCACCTTTTCACGCAAGTGCTGAAGAAGCAATGAAAGGAACGACTCGCAAAGTGAAAAACCTAACAAAAGATAAAGACGCAAAACCCGTTCTAAATTTTGGTGGAAAAAGCAACGAATTATGGTGTGTAGGTGGCGAAGATTGGTTTGTAAATAAATTAATTCGCGAAAGTACCAAGTTCAGCAAAAACGTATTTTGGTTTACTACGTTAGTTTCCAAACAATCCAATTTAAAAAACGCATACAAAACATTGGATAAATACAAAGCATTGGAAGTGAAAACCATCCCTATGGGACAAGGTAACAAAACCAGTCGCGTTATTGCTTGGACATTTTTAACGAAAGAAGAACAAAAAGAGTGGAAAAACGAAAGATTTAACAAATTACTATAATCCACTAAAAAAACATTCTTCTTATTTTGTTATCCTTTACTTATTTAGATTTGATTTCGAAGCATTTACCAAAGCATCAGTTATTATCTTTTTAATATCTACGCCTTTATTTTCTGCTATATATTGATAAGACGGCACTTGTTCTTTAGAATATTTAGATTTTTTAAACTTATATTTTAAATTATCTATATTACCTAAAACTCCTAATCCTAATGTAACTGGTATCGGACTATCGACTAAATAAATATGATAATCAAAACTCATATCTAGATTATGCCTTCCTTCAATTATCGTTTTATATTTATCCATTTTTAAAACAAACGGATAAACATCTATTTCATTTTTAAAAACGGTAAATTCTACTGAAAGACTATCGATCTTATTTTTTGTATGTTTATTAAACATCAATTTTTTCGAGATTTCTTTAAATGTAGGTCCATCCAAAACGACTAAATCTTTCGCTTTTAAAGAAGAAGCTGCTCGAATAGTAGACTTTTTAGGATTATAATTTGCGTCAAGATAAGTTTCTGCTGTTAAATGATATTCAGCTTTACCAGAAAAAGAGCTAAGCATTGGCATAATGGAGTCCATATCTGGAATCATTTTAACAAGTCTATTAATATCAACGTCATACATATAATAATCCATTCCAATAAACAAATGGGTTTTTCTTGGTGTCTTATACATAGCTGTAAGCTTCATTTTTGCCGCTTCAGTGGTAAACAACAAATCTTTTAAGACCATAATACCGTCCTTCACTCTAATATCACCCGATATATCTTTTATATAATCTCCTCCAAGCTTAGCTTTAGAAATATCAGTATGTAACTGAATATCGATCCCTTTGGGAACCATATATGGATCTGAAGTAGTTCCACTATTCTCTTTTACAGGCTTTTCTTTTTCTCCAATACCTGAAGTTAAATTCATTAATTCGTTTATGTCTGTATTGCTACTTTGAAATAGAAAATCTCCCTTCAATAAAGAATCTTTTGTTACATAGGATACGATATTCATTAA
>CANHVK010000092.1 GCA_947464135.1 Flavobacteriia bacterium
AAACTTGTTATACAAATTGAAGATATTGAAAATTCAACAACTTTTACAGAAGCAATTGGAACTATTTCAAATAGAAAGTTAGTTCTTGATTCTGTTTTGTGGAATCCGACAGCAGCATGGACTGTTGATGGTGAAGCAGGTAAAGAGCAACAAACACCAAATTTGGCAAGTTTATTAAACAAAGTTTTAACAAAAGCAAATTGGAAGTCAGGAAATGCAGTTTCTTTTGTAATCAATGGAGTTGGGGCAAGAGTTGCACAAGCATTTGACCGTGACGCAACAAAAGCTCCAAGATTGGTTGTTGAATTTTTAAGTGGAAACAATCAATCACAGCCAAAACCTAAAGCTGAAATAGGAACATTTCCAGTTAACAGAAATTCTCAATGGAAATTTAATGATAAAGGTGAATTGTTAGACCAAGAAAACTGGAAAGATGTTGTATACCATAAAGATACAAATTGGGTTTTCGGAAATGGAAAATTAGGATATGGTCAACCAGGACTTGGTACTGAGATCAAATTTGGTAGTGATGCATCAAAAAAACATATTACTAGTTATTTCAGAAGAAATTTCATTACAAAAGAAAGTACGAAATTTGACTCATTGGTTATGTATTTATTAGCCGATGACGCTGCAGTTGTTTATTTAAACGGAAAAGAAGTATACCGTGATAATATAAGCAATACGTCAAATGCAACTACTTTAGCTAACTCTGAAAAAACTGTGAACAAATATCATCGTGTTGTAATTCCAAACACATTGATAAATAACGACACAAATGTTCTAGCAGTTGAATTACATCAAGCTGCACTAGATGGTTCAGATGTATTATTTGACCTTCAATTAATTGGTAAATTACCCTACCCAACAACTGCTAACTTCCCTATTAAAAAAGGAGATAATTGGTTATTTCACGATCAAGGAATTGACTTAGGAACAAATTGGACAAACATCAATTATGAAGATAAAGGTTGGGCAAATGGACCTGCACTACTTGGTTATACTGACCCCGTTTCGACAATAGTGTCTTTTGGTGATGATAACAATAATAAATACATTACTAATTACTTCCGTAAAAGATTTAATGTAAAGGATGTAACAGCAATTTCTGACACTCTTAAACTTTCAATTATGAAAGATGATGGAGCAGTAGTTTACATCAACGGAAAAGAAGTTGTAAGAACAAATATGCCAGATGGGGTTATTAGTTTTAACACATTTGCAAAATCATCTGCAGCTGAAGGTGTGTATGAAACATATATGATACCAAAATCAGCTTTAGTAAACGGTGAAAACGTGATTGCTGTAGAAGTACACCAAAACGAAATTAACAGTTCAGATTTAACGTTTGACTTAGAACTTATCCATATTCCTAAAGCATACAACTCAGCTGAATTCTGTAAAAACAACCCAGAACATATTGGTTGTTTCCAGTCTGTTAGTCCAACTACAAAAGGTCAATCATTAGTTATACCAACAACACACAAAATGCAATTGTTGGCTCAGAGTGGAATGCCTTATACCAAAGGAGGAGGCACAATTACTACAAACTTTGATTTTACAGCATTTATTCCTGAAAACATGACAAGTAACGAAAAAGGACATATTGCTTTGAATCACGAACTTTCTACAGGTGCAGTATCCATGTTTGATGTTCGATTAGATAAATCAAACCTATTGTGGAAAGTAGATAGCTCTCAAGCAATTGACTTCTCTAAAGTACAAGGGACATCGAGAAACTGTTCTGGTGGAATAACTCCTTGGGGGACAGTAATCACTGCAGAAGAAGTAAGAGGAAATACAGATGTTAACCAAGATGGATATGTAGATCAAGGTTGGTTAGTTGAGATAGATCCAAAAACAAATAAAGTGGTTGATTATGGGCAAGGTGAAGCAAAATTATGGGCAATGGGTAATATGAGCCATGAAAACGTAGTGATTAAAAACGATGGTATTACTGCATACTACGGAGAAGATGCTGGTAATGCTCATGTTTATAAGTTTATAGCGAACAAAAAAGGAAATCTTTCTGAAGGTACTTTATTTGCGCTTAAATTAGATGCTCAAATGGTCAATAACGAACCTGTAGTTTCTAAAGGGAAATGGGTAAAAGTGCCAAATACAACCAAAGAAGATAGAAATAAAGTGTACTCAAATGCTACTGCATTAGGAGCGACTCTTTTCAGTGGTGTTGAGGATGTGGAAATTAATCCTATCAATGGGGATATTTATTTTACTGCAAAAGGAAACAGCAGAACTTACAAATTCACTGAAAAAAATGATTCATTGATCGAAAATTTTGAAACATTTGTTGGTGGTACAGATTATTTAGTTTCTACACCTAACGGAATTGTTATGGAGCCTTGGGGTACTGGAAATGATAACTTAACATTTGATGACTTAGGAAATCTATGGGTATTGCAAGATGGAACAAAAGATCATATCTGGGTAGTAAGACCTGGACATACTCAATTAAATCCACAAGTGGAGATTTTTGCAACAACTCCAGACGGTTCTGAACCAACAGGTATGACATTCTCGCCTGATCACAAATATATGTTTATCTCTATGCAAAATCCAAGCTCATCTAATGCAACCAAAGTAAAAGATGCTGCAGGAAATGAAATCACTTTCAATACAAGTTCTATGTTAGTAATAGCAAGAAATAGAAATTTAGGTTGTACAGCAACTTCATCTTCTATTAAACATGCTGCTTGTGAAACTTACACTTGGAATAACAAAACCTATACTGAAAGTGGAAAATACACGTATACTACGACAAATAAAGCAGGATGTGATTCTATTGCAACGTTAGAACTTACAATTAATAAACCAGTTACTAAAAACGAATCAAAAACGGAGTGTGCTCCTTATGCATGGAATGGTATGAGCTTAACTCAAAGTGGAGAATATACATGGACTGGGAAAACTACAGTAGGTTGTGATTCAATTGTAAAATTAAATTTAACAGTTAAATCAGATGCTGAATGTAAATTAGGAATTAGTGAAATAAACAATACATCACTGAAATTATTCCCTAACCCATTCAATGATAAACTTCAATTAGTATTTGATTCAGAAATAGAAGAGGCTGGAACAATAGAAATCTTTGACAATGAAGGAAAATTAATCATTAATCAATCTATTGAAAAGTTTGAAAAATCAATTCAAGTAGGTTCAGAATTAAATCCTGGAAACTACAAATTAAGAGTTTCAAGAGGTAAATTGAATTTAAGTTACCCAATTATCAAAAACTAATTTTCTTAATCATATTAGGGGCTGGCTATGTCAGCCCCTTTTTTATTTCTATATAATTCTAATTATGAATAAAATATTATTATTACCACTTTGTATTATGATTTTTAACACATTAGGTTTTTCACAACAGGTCAAGGATGTAGACGGAAATACCTATACAACAATTAAAATTAAAGATCAATTATGGTTTGAAAGTAACTTAAAAACAACCCGTTACACAAATGGAGATAAGATTCTTAACGCTAAAAATGCATCTAAATGGTTGCAGTATGATTCTTTACCGCGATACATGCAACAAAAATTAAAAAATGATAAAGCAATCTATTACAATTGGTATGTAATAAATGACAAAAGAGGAGTTTGTCCTTCAGGATGGAAAGTACCTTCACAAAAAGACTTTAATGAATTAATTCTTACCCTAGGGGGCGCTGAGAGAGCGGGTTTAGCAATGAAAAATCAAAGTATTTGGAAAGACACAACTAAAAACGTTCAGACAAGCGAATTTAACGCGATACCAACTGGTTTTATTGATATATCAGGTCAATTGGTTCAAAATAACATTAGAGCATGTTGGTGGTCATCAGATGCGCAATATCAAGAAACTGCATATAGTTATTCCATTGGGAATATGGGTACACATATAATTAGAGATAAGTTTTATAAAAAACAAGGGAATTCTATACGCTGTATGAAGAGTTTGAGGGAGGATTAATATTTTCCTCCCACTACTCTATTTTTGTATTTTAAATCATTTGTAAATGGCAAATAAGCTGGTTTTTTAGTCAACCCATTTGTATCTGTCAAAGAATGAATAAAAGCAATCATTTGATTGATCTCCTTTTTTGATAATTTTAATGGTGTTGCTGGCAATGTTTGATTGTCTAATTTTAACTTTTGACCAACAGCACCACCTTTATTATAAAAATCCATCACTTGTTCAAGCGTACTGTAACTTCCATTATGCATATAAGGAAAAGTAATTTGTGCATTCCTAATAGTAGGAGTTTTAAACGAATATTGATAAAAATCAACCTTTTCTTTTAATAATGCATTGCCTCTTCCTTTATCTTTATCTATTTTTTTAGTATTTGGATTTTCAAATACACCTAAGACTTCGCTCTCAGAATCAGAAAATAGAGGAGGTACTGTACCGTTAAAAATTGGTGCAAAATGACAAATAGCACATTTTCCTTTCCCCATAAAAAGATTAAATCCTGCAATAGCGTCGGGATTTAAATTGTTTCTCTCTTTACGAATGAATTTATCAAAATCAGAATTTAAACCTACTAATGATTGAATATAAGCAGCAATAGCGAATTGGACATTCTTAAAAGTCATAGGTTCATGATCTTTAGGAAAACATTGGTTAAAAAGTGATTTATATCCTTCACTTTGTTTCAGATCTTTAACAATCGTAAAATAATCAGTGTTAAATTCTTTCTCATTGTGAACAACATGCTCCATTTGATCTTCGAAAGATGAGGCACGCATATCATGAAAAAAACGTGTACTAAAAATTGCATTTATAAGACCTGGTGCATTTCTGTCCAAATACCCTTCCCGATTAAAAGCATAACTTTTAGCTAGTTGATCAGAAAACCCTTTTTCAGGTTTATGACAACTTGCACAAGCTCTTTTGCCATCATTTGATAAAATCGGGTCAAAAAACAATAATCTGCCTAAATCTTCAACCGATTGATTTTTATATTCTAAAGGGACACGACTGTAATAATTTGGATGTATTAATTTTGAGTCAAAAATACTTTTTACACGTAAATTAATAGCTGAAGGAAACTTTTCATATTCATCAGGAAATTCAATCCCTAACTCGCTTTGAATAATAAATAATTCAAAAAATAAGGGATCAATAAATTCTCTTACAATTTTAGAATAATCCAACTTTTCTTGCTTGGTGCATAGCAAATAACTTTTGAAGTTATCGAAAATGGTCATACACTTGCTATACCTTTGTTCTGGA
>CANHVK010000093.1 GCA_947464135.1 Flavobacteriia bacterium
ATACTTACTCGGTGAGTATAGCGATCTCGAAATCTAAATGTCGCCTTATTTTTAAAACAAGTGAAACGCAATGAAATTCGGGCACCACAAGGAAGCACGCCAGTGATCACCGAAGTGGTCGAAATTTCAAAAGTGAAACGAAGTGATAAAAATACAGCGACGAGTTTTTTGTTTCTTTTTTGCGGAAAAAAAGAAAAGTGTTTTTTAAATAGAGTAAATCAATTATTTTATGATATTGAATATACTGAATAAATCTCTATTTTTCTTTTACCACAATCCCCAGTAAGTTTGATGGAAATCCAGCATCACTTTCAACATTAAAAATAGACGATAACTTTTTTAAATCATTCAGATTATTTGTATTGTAACAATCCATTTTTTCTGAAGATAAAAATTTCATCCAATCTAATTTTGAAGTATAATCCTTAATGACATACTTGTCTATTTCAGGAGAAAAATCTAAGTTTATACCATACCTGCCTTTATTTTCCGCCTTCTCATACAAATCCATTTTCAAAGTACAAAATTCGTCTTTTCCATCCAATGTCTTAGTACAAAAATAGATAGATTGAATATATGCATTGTTTTGACCTTGTACCAATGAGTCGTTATAAACAAAGTTATATTTCAAGTAAATTGTAGGATTGTCGTTGTATATATATGAAATGATTTTTTTTGTTTCATCGTAGACAGGATCGTATTTTTTTGTTTTCTTATTATAATTAACAATTGGCTCACCTGTAATTGGGTCTACTAAAACAATTCCTTTATCTTTTTCTAAAAATGATTCCGTTTTAAAATTCTTCAAAATAACATCTTGCATTCCTATAAGTGTATTTAAAAAAGGTGGTTCACTGAATAATAATCCACCACCTGTAAATTCATCGTTATATTTTTTCGAATCAATTTGATAAGATGAATTAAAGTCAATTCCATATGGATATACTTTCAAGTAATTCAACTGTTTAAAATGAATTAAATCTTGTCTTCTCTGAGTATAATCTATGAGTGAATCTCTAAATTCTAATGTTTTTGAAAGTGGAAAATGATCTTTATCATTTGAGTTACCAATGAAATTAATTTGTTGGTAAAAGGAGTTTTTGTTCAATAAAATACTTTTCGTTTCTTCTTGAGTTAACTTAAAAAAAACATTAAATCCGTCTAATTTTGAAACCAACTCAAAAGGCAAAACACATACTACATCGAATTTTGAGCTACCAAGGTATTTTTTAGCGAAACCAATCTTATCAATTCCCAAATAGGATTTATTAGTTATTGGATCAATTAGAGTATCTTCAAATACAATGATTTTTGTAATTTCTGTCAAATCATAGTTATGATAAATAGGTGGGGCTATAACCATTTCATCTACTCCAGTTTGAGGGTTCATTCGAATAACAGGCTCTCCATCAAGTTCAAGTTCTAATAAGGGTTGACCTTGAGCATCAAATTGTTGAATTGGAGTAGTATGCTGAAATTGTACACTCGGATTTTCTTTCACAATTCGTTCTTCCGCATAAAAAGGCAATGGCTTAATATCATACAACTTATTTGTAGATATAATACTCATCAAACTAAATGGATCCGAATAATCAAATAATCCCTTCGTTTTATCTGATTTATCAATAATACTGATATATCCTGAATAACTATTTTCAAAAATTTGAGAAAAAACAGGTAAATGAATCAGTCCAAAAAAAATCAATAACTTATACATAACAAAATATTTTAATAATTAAAAAATAGATTTATGGATGTTATACACCTTAAATAGCCTTATAAAAATTAAGAACGTTTATTTTCTATTAAAATTGTCAAAACGATATAATTTCTTTAACAACAAAACGATCCTAACACCTACTTCATCATATAAGTATTCCTTTTTTCCAATTGGAGTTTCCACAATCATCAATGGAGTAAAAGCCTTTTTGTAATAAATTGAATACATAAAATTTAAATGTTTATGTTTTTTTGTCGATCCTTGATGATAATATATTCCTGAACGAAGCGAAAATTCACCTCTAGAGCTATTTTGATATCCATCTATTGGAAATAAATATTGATATTCAGGAGAAATCAATATCCCAATATTTTTATAAAAACATTTCAATCCAGTTTTCGGATTTCCACCATTTGAAAAAATTAACTTTTTCAACTCAACAGATGCATTAATACTATGTCCTTTTTCAAAGGATGGAGAATTCCATTTATTTTCCCGATCAGATGTTTTTATCAATGTATTATTTTGATGGTATGTATATCCTAAAGAATAGTAAATTCCTTTGTGCCATAATTTACCAACCTGAACAGAAGCATTTGTGTAATTAACAGGCAATCCTTCACTCCTTAAGCTTGCTAAAGGGGAAACTGAAAAACTAATCATTTTCACTTTTCCTGTAGCTTCATTATACTGTGCTATTACATCTTGAGCTAAAATACAAATCAAAAAGAATGTATATATAAATAGAGCTTTCATAACGCATAAATTAAAAATGTAATTAAGTTTTATACGCAGAAAACCATCAGTTATTACATCGAAAGAAATTAAATTTTAAACTGTTTTAGGAAGTATTAAAAAATGATTAATCTTTGATGCTTAATGTTTAATTGAAAATCAAACTTCGATTTTAAAGCGATAGCGACCTCGAAATCTAAATGTCGCCTTATTTTTAAAACAAGTGAAACGCATTTACGGATGTTTAATTTTTAATGCTAAATGTTTAATTGAAAATATAGCTTCGAATTTATTAAGCGATAGCGTTTCCGATAATCTAACTTGTCCATTAGAAAATGTAGACTGGGACCCACTACAAAAAACAAGCGTAAAAAATTATACTGTTTGAGGAGGAACGACGAGTTTATAATTTTTAGCGGTGTTTGTAAGTGGGTAGTCGAATTTTCGATAAATATATTTGTATGCTGAGCCTGTCGAAGCATGGCAATGAAAAAAGGTAGAATAATTAACCAAGCGCTACATCTAAAATCATCATCACCAAGAATCCTCCGATAAATCCAAGCACTGCTATATCAGTATACTTGTCCCGTTGAGTTTCCGGAATTACTTCTTCTACAACAACATAAATCATCGCTCCAGCAGCAAAAGCCAGTGCAAAAGGTAAGATTGGTTGCATATAAATCACTGCTAGTGCACCAACCACCCCTGCAATTGGTTCCACGATAGCCGAAAGTTGACCGTACCAAAAACTTTTAAAACGACTCATTCCAATTCTTCTTAAAGGCATAGCAACAGCAAATCCTTCCGGAAAATTTTGAATTCCAATTCCAATTGCTAAAGCTATTGCAGCTGGAATAGTAGCCCCATCAATACCTAAAGAAGCAGCACCAAACAATACACCTACTGCTAATCCTTCTGGAATATTATGTAAAGTAATCGCTAACACCAATAAAATAGACTTGTGTAATTGAGTTTTTGTCCCCTCTTTTTCTTCTTCTTTAAAATTGATATGTAAATGAGGTAACCATTTATCCAATCCAAACAAAAACAAGGCTCCCAAAGCAAACCCAACAGCTGCAGGCATCCATTTCATTGATGGATACATCGTTTCCGACATTTCTATCGATGGATTTAGTAAGGACCAAAAACTAGCAGCTACCATCACACCACCTGTAAATCCTAACATGGCATCTAACACCGCCCGATGCATCGTTTTAAAAAAGAAAACAAATGAAGCGCCTGCAGCTGTAACAAACCAAGTAAAAGTAGTTGCTAAAAGGGCAGCATAAACTGGATCAATCGAACTAAAATAATTTTCTATTTCTTTCATATATTCTATCCTTTTTTACCCTTAGCCTGTCGAAGCAGAGGGATTTCGTAAGATGACAAATCTAATTCACTATAAAATTAACTATTTTAAACATATACAACATATAATTAAGAAATTAGAATTACAGTAAAAGGCATTAGTAACTTTTTTCTCTTCAACAAAAGCAAGTCCCTATTTTCTATCTATATTTGTGAAAAAATTAGAAAAAATGGCAACTAACAGAACATTTACAATGTTGAAACCAGACGCGATTGAAGGAGGAAACGCTGGTAAAATTTTAGATTTAATCATCTCTAAAGGATTCAAAATTAAAGCACTGAAATTTACTCATTTGAGTGAAGCTCAAGCTAAAGAATTCTATATTGAGCACGCTGAAAGACCTTTCTACGGTGAATTAGTTGAATATATGACTTCTGGACCGATCATCGCTGCTATTTTAGAAAAAGACAATGCAGTTGCAGATTTCAGAGCATTAATCGGAGCTACAGATCCTGCTGAAGCAGCTGATGGAACAATCCGTAAATTATATGCTGAAAGCAAAGGAAGAAATGCAGTTCACGGTTCAGACGCTGATGCTAGCGCTGAAAGAGAAGGTGCTTTCCACTTCGCAGCAAACGAAATTTTCTAATTCATTAGAACTAGATAGTAAAAGCTGTCCTTTTGGGGACAGCTTTTTTGTTTTTAAATAGAATTTTATAAAAATTAAAGTTGAGATTTTAAATCTTCCCTACTTGAGGAGGGATTGAGGGAGGTGACTAAATATCGATCACCCACCATAATCCTCCCCCTTGAAAAAATGTGTCATCAAAAATCCAACCTTTTAATTTACAAAATACATTGAGCTTCAATAATTCTGATATCTAAAAGCAATTGATTTAAATTTCGATCCGCAATTTCAAAGGGAACAGCATTAAAATATAAATATTCCCAAGATACATTCTTCACACCTGTTTTATACAACCTACTACCACCTTCTAAATCTAAAATTGAAGCTACATCATTTGAATAGTTTCTACTTACAAATGCTTTAAACTTTTTTAATTCTAATTTTAAATTTGGTAAATGAGATTTCAATTGATCCTCTTCTGGATTCATATTGGTTTGTTTGAAAAAATAGGAAGCAACACCATCAAAATCTCCATTAAATCGTTTTGATAATTCTGTTTCAGATAGTTTTTCACCTGCTGACAAATAGCCATAGAATCCTTTTTTAACTACCTGAATCTTTTGGATAATTGCATCGACTTCAAGTTTTAACGATTCATTTCTAACCTGAACCGAATCTGTATTTCCTTGTTCATACTTTTTAATATTTGATAACTCTGTTCTATCTAAACATGTATCATAATATGCATTAGCAGCATTATAAGCACTCTCTTTATTTAAGTTTGAACGTAAGTTTGTTAAACTAAATAATAATCCTCCCACCGTTAAAATCATTA
>CANHVK010000094.1 GCA_947464135.1 Flavobacteriia bacterium
GGTATTACTTAATTTTGTAATATCAATTGTTTTCCATTCTTTTTGAATAAAATGCTTATTAGAATCATCTGATCTAAAATCAGCTAAATAAACAACAACAGAATCTTTAACATTACCAAGAGAATATCCATTAATAATTAATTTGAAATAATCTCCTTTAACGAATTTTTTAGCAAAGCTATCTCCATTTTTAATTGATAACGCAGCATAAGTTGTATTTGTGATATCAACACTAGTTAAGTTAGGTTTTTTTGATGGTAAAGTAATCTTTGCTCCATTTGTTCCAACAATAAACGTTTTACTGTTTGCACCACCAATTCCTGCGAAAACTGAATATTTGTTAGTAGCCCCAGGTATGGTAGTGTCTTTTAAATTAGACAAAGCAAAACCAGATGATAAATAACTGTATTTTTTATCATAAATGGACTGAAAAATAAAATTCTTAGAATCAAATTGATTTGTTATACCTACACTATCAACATATCCTTTCGGACCAACGGTTAAGTCTTCAAAATCAACTACACTAATTGAATTATCTAATGATTCTGTAACTTTTGTAACATCTTCTTTTTTACAACTAACTAAAGCTGATGTGATTAATGATGCTAGCACCAAACGAATGTTTTTTACGAACATACTTTTTTTCTTCATTTTACTTAATTTTAAATTATTAATAAATAAAAAAAAGAAATCAGGGGAAGAAAATTCCCACATAAGGACGAGCTACCTAAGGAGACCAAAAAGGTCTAAATCAGTAATTCCGACTTTATTCTGAAGTCTTCATTATAAAATGATCTAGGCAGGTATTCTGACTTGTTCCAACTTAATTTCACCTTCCCATTTCTAGACGTCATTGAAACAGTGGTATCATTGAAATTAATTTAACAGAACATACAGCTGCAGAAACAGTTCTGGATTCACACCAGATTCCCTTTTACTTCACAGAGTGATACCGTAAATCGTGAACAAAGATAATAAAATTTAAACCAACAATGTTGGCTCTAAAGATACTACCTGTAATAATATAAAAAATGCTCTCAAATTGAGAGCATTCACTTTATTCATTTTCAGCAACCACCTCCTGAACTTCAGGTAAATGTTGTTTTAATAGATTTTCAATTCCTCCTTTCAAAGTCGCAGTAGAAGATGGACATCCAGCACAAGCACCTTTTAATAATACTGTAACCGTTCCTTGTTCAAACCCTCTAAATTCAATAGCTCCCCCATCAGATTCGACTGCAGGGCGAACATATTCGTCTAACAAACCACGAATCGCATCATCGTATTCAGATACTGCATATTCTTTTTTGGGTTGATCTTCTTTTGATGGTGCAGGTTTAGGAGCTGGCATTTGAACTAAGATATCCTTTGATTCAGCAATCCAATTTTTTACGAATTCGCGCAAATCCATTGTAATAAAATCCCAAGGAATGTTATCAGTTTTTGTAATTGTAACAAAATTACTTGCAATGAACACATTACGAACAAATGGAAATTTAAATAATTCTTCGGCCATCGGAGAATACCCCTTAGCATCAGCACCTGAAGTGAATTCAACTGATTCACCTGTTAACATTAAATATTTATTAGCAACGAACTTCATTGTTGAAGGATTCGGAGTCATTTCTGCATATACGTTTACCGGAACTTGCATAACTTTATTTTTTTGCTCAAAATTACAACATAAATCAACGTTCAAATTCTCTTTTTAATGATATTTCGATAGAAATTTTTATTATTTTCGTGCCAATTAAAATTAAAAATTCAAACTATGTCATATTTGTTTACGTCAGAGTCTGTTTCTGAAGGGCATCCAGATAAAGTAGCTGATCAAATTTCAGATGCATTAATTGATCATTTTATGGCTTTTGACCCAACTTCAAAAGTTGCATGTGAAACATTAGTAACAACTGGTCAAGTTGTTTTAGCTGGAGAAGTAAAAACAACTACTTATTTAGATGTTCAATCAATTGCTAGAGAAGTGATTAAAAAGATTGGTTACACTAAATCAGAATACATGTTTGAAGCAAATTCTTGTGGTATTCTTTCTGCAATACATGATCAATCTGCTGATATCAATCAAGGTGTTGATAGAGTTGTTTCTAACGATGATTTTGAAGCAAAAGCAAATGCTCAAGGTGCTGGTGACCAAGGAATGATGTTTGGTTATGCAACAAAAGAAACCGAAAACTATATGCCGTTGGCATTGGACTTAGCTCATAAAATTTTACAAGAGTTATCTTACATTCGTAACAACGAGCCAGAATTAATTGGTTATTTAAGACCAGATGCTAAATCTCAAGTTACTATTGAGTATTCTGACGATAACGTTCCACAAAGAATTGACAGTATCGTGGTTTCAACACAACACGATGATTTCGCTTCTGAAGCTGAAATGTTAGATAAAATAAAACAAGACATTATAAACATTGTAATTCCTCGTGTCAAAGCAAAATTGAGACCTGAATTACAATCTTTGTTTACAAATGAAATTCAATACCACATCAACCCTACTGGTAAATTTGTTATCGGTGGCCCACACGGAGATACAGGTTTAACTGGTAGAAAAATTATTGTTGATACTTATGGAGGTAAAGGTGCACACGGTGGTGGAGCTTTCTCTGGAAAAGATCCTTCTAAAGTAGACCGTTCTGCAGCATACGCAACAAGACACATCGCTAAAAATTTAGTTGCCGCTGGTTTGTGTGACGAAGTTTTAGTTCAAGTTTCTTATGCAATCGGTGTAGCTAAACCTTGTGGTTTGTACATCAATACATATGGAACTGCAAAAGTTGATAAAACGGATGGTGAAATTGCTAAAATAGTTGAAGGAATTTTTGACCTTCGCCCTTATGCAATCGAGCAACGTTTGAAATTACGTAACCCTATGTATTCTGAAACTGCTGCTTACGGACATATGGGAAGAAAAAATGAGGTTGTAACTAAAACTTTCAAATCTCCAGATGGTTCTGAAATCAAAAAAGAAGTGGAGTTATTTACATGGGAGAAATTAGATTTCGTTGACAAAGTGAGAACAGCATTTGCTTTGTAATCAAATAAAAAACATTCTTTTTCGAAGGCTACCAGTTTTGGTAGCCTTTATTTTTGTTCTTATTTTTTTGAACTAATTTTCTTGCTTTTTTATCTCGCTTATACGTCTCCTTTATTCTTCTTTTTACTTCTGGTGTTTGACGCCTCCAAAATTCTTTCTTGGCTTTTTTAGCAGCTTTTTTAGCAATTTTGTGCTGTTTCTTTTCTTCTTGGTGAAGTTTTTTCATTAATTCTGCATCGGTCAAAGGTTTATCCGGAGAATCATCATTTTTAAAAATACCGCAAGAAATTAGGTTCCATAAAATTATGAAAATGACTAAATAACCTAGATATTTTGAATTACCTTTGTTCATATTGAATGGTCGAAAATGAAATTAGGTATAATTTTTTTGATTGGAATATCAACGTTTATTTTTTCCTGTAGAAAATCAACCAACCATCCAATTCCTAGTATTCCTTTTGACATAACAATAAACACATCTCTACCAAGCTACAATAGTCTACAAGGTGTTGGTGGATGGACTTACGTAACAGGTGGAGTTCAGGGAATTGTTGTATACCGAAAATCTTCAGATGAATTTGTTGCTTTTGATAGACAATCGCCTGTTCAACAAACAACTTGTAAGAAACCACTTACAACTAATACCGATAATTTTTTACAGTTAGATGATTCTTGTTCAAATGCTAAATTCTCTTTATTTGATGGATCACCTATCTCTGGTTCAGAATTTGGATTAAGACAATATCAAACACAATGGAACGGTTCAAGTACCTTACGTATTTTCAATTAGACTATCTACCGATTTATATCCCATTCCAAAACGATTTACATAAGGATAAAACTGATCAATTTGTTCTAATGTTCTTATTCCTCCAGATGCTTTTATTTGTAAGTTAGATTTTTCTTTTTCTATAACAGATCTCATTAAAGTTACTTTTTCAAGCTCAGCCCCTACTCCTAACTTACCTGTAGAAGTTTTGATGAAATCAACCCCAGAACCTATGCAAATATGAGTTGCGATTTCAGTTTCATTCAATGATAATTGACCACTTTCAACAATCACTTTTAAAATTATTTGTTCGCCATTTTTATTATGGTATTGATGACAAAAATCAACCCAACTTGTAAGTTCTCCCAATAATAATTTAGGGTTATTTAATTTTGAATTGTCAATAACCACATCAAGCTCGTCTACACCTGATTCAATCGCATCTTTAGACTCTTGATTTTTAAATTGTATATCATTATTACCAAAAGGGAAATCAATTACTGTACAAACAAGTATTTCAGATTCTTTCAATAACTCCGAACAAAGTTTAACCCATTTAGGATAAACACAAACTGATTTTACCCCAAGATTTATTGCTTTAAGACATAAATTTTGAATATCGTCTTCATTACAATCTTCAAGTAATGTATAATCTAATTTTTTAATCCAATCTTCACTACGCATTCCTTCTCTTCTTTAATCTTCTAAAGCTATGGTGTTTATATTGATTTGAAACAACGCTTATATTACCATCTGCTTCTAGAATAAGACTGTCAACATCTTCAAACGAACTACTACCATGTTCTCTTATTGCTTGAAGTAGTTCATCTTTAGTTATGTCATTTTTTTTACAATTTTCTTCAAGTAATTTGCCTTTATGAATTAGAATTACAGGTTCACCTTCAATGACTTTTTTAATCGATGGAAATTTGTATTTCAATTTCTTGAAAATTAAATTTAAAATAAACAAAACAGAAGCTGCAAGAATTCCACCTCCAAGAGTTGTATCGGAACC
>CANHVK010000095.1 GCA_947464135.1 Flavobacteriia bacterium
ATGCATTTTTATAGTCAACTGTTCTTTTAAAAATGTGATTTGTTTCCAATAAATTTTTAGCACTATGGAAATGTTCTAACGCATTATTATAATCTCCCAAAATAATATTCGCATTACCAACATTTAAAAATGCATATCCAATCTGAAGAATGTTATCTGTATTTCTTGCATTAACTAATGCTTTTTTTGAGTAGTACAGCATTAACTTCGGGTCTGAATCTTGATACTCCTCTGCAATTTTATTTAATAAAACAACACGATTATTTAATGAATTCTCATTGGCCAATTTAGACTTTAAGGTATCTAATCTTGTAGGATTATTTACCGATAAACTTGCTAAATACAGAAGTAATAATATAAAATACGAATAAAGCTTCATTGTAAATTAGAATAAATGTACTGATAGAAAAGTCTAACAGTACATTATTTTTATATTTAATCTTTTTGATATTTAATTACGTTCGCACCTTCTTCCGTAGTTACTTTAATGAAGTAAACACCTGTCATTTCATCAGATAAATTTATCTCAGTTTGAATTGAAGAAACTACTTTAGTTTGTAATACTCTTCCATTTACATCATAGACTTCAATTGATTTGATGTTTTTATCAGCACGTACATTCACATTTCCTTTTCCAGGGTTTGGATATACGTTGATGCTCAGATCTTCATTTAAATTAGCGATACTTGCTTTTAAATCTCTGTAAACTGTTTTTTCGTTATTGGTTTGAACTGGTGCGTTATAGTCAAAATAGATATTCGCTTGTTTTGTTACCTCTGCCCCCTCAATTAATGCATCATTAGAATTCAATTTTAACAGAATATTCCCATGTTTGTGTTCACCTAATTGAATTTTATCGAAATAATACTCTACTTTATTTCCTTCTAATCTAAACTTCATTGGATGAGAAGTGTTTAAAATTTGAAGTGAATTTAAATCATACTTTTTTGGATCAATTTCCTCAACAACTACAATGTTCTCAGCAGGGTAATTACCAGTATTTTCGAATTCGATGGTGTAATGTAATGTTTTACCAATTTCAGTTGGTTTTAGTTCATTTCCTTGCAAACAAGTGATTAAATTAGGATCGTAAGCTCCTACAACTAATTGACTGAATTTAAACACATTGTCTTCTGATGTTTCATCTTCATTTATTGGATTGATTGTTGTGAAAAATTTCAATGTATCATTAATATTCACTGCAGGTGATTCAACTGGGCTATTTACGTTTAAAACCAAAGTATCAACTCTTACTTCAAACGGTTTTAAATCTATAAAAGTAGTTGAAACTAGTCCTGACGTTTGTGTTGACATAGTTGAGCGAACAAAATCAAGAACATCTTCATTGTATTGTACCGAAATACCACCTGATAAAGTTTGATTCCCTTTGTTTTTATAAGTAACCAAATAAGTTGCATCAAAACCTGGACGAGCAGGACCATATGGTGCTAATATAACTTCTAGATCTTTGTGAATACCATTTGGAGTGATACAGAAATTGATGATTGTGTCGTGTCCTGAATTATCTATTAATAAATATTTTACAGAATCAGCATTAAATTTATAATAATTATTATTTTCAATAGAAGGACAAATTAAATAATTTCCTTTTTTACCTCTAAAAGAAAAATAACCTTTATTATTTACTAATAAATAACTTTTATTTTGATCTTTTGATATAAACATTTTTGCAGATTTAATATTTAATGCATTACCTATTGAACAATTACCATTTTCAGAATATTTTATTTCACCACTAACAAGATTTATATCATTATTCATTTCAAAATTACAATATGAATTATACTGAATTTGAGACTTATACAAATCAGGAACTAAACTATCAATATAATTTAACTCTGAATTATCAACACAAATAAATCTCAATTTACCATAGGACAAGTCATTAATTCCAACCCTATTGTTAAATCCATTTTTAATATTTAAAAAAACCAAATTAGGATAATATCCAGTTATTAATTTGATATCAGGATTATTCTCAAAATTAAGTTCCTTAATATTAGGACAATTAATAGCAAAATAGTATAACATTTTATTACTTGATAAATCCAAAATTGTATCTTGAATAAGTCCTCCCAAAAATTGTAACCTTTCTAATCCTTTTAATTCTAATTTTTTTAGTGTTTTAGAAAATATCGTTAATGAATTCAAATTTTTTAAAGTCGAAATTTCTAATTTATCTAATGCATAATTTTGAAGAACTGAAAAAAGCCAAAGTTTATTGTTATTTTTTATGTTAAATTTTTGATCAACAACAGAATCTAATGTTAACTCCGTTAAATTTTGATTAAATGAATAATCATAAGTTTTAATATTAACGGAACCAGATAAATATAATTTATCTAAATTTTTATATAAGGTGTTATTAAAAGTTGAGAGATTATATCCACTTATATTAATATCAGTCAAATTTGTATTATTTGAAATATCTAAATCTGTATAAAGTAAATTATTAGAAATAATTCTGACTTTTTTTAGATTTACATTATTTCGTAAATCAATGTTTTTTACATCATACAATTGAAGTTCCAATAAATTTATGTTCTTTGTTAAATCAATATTTTGATTTAACACTTCATTTGATAATCTATTACAACTTAAATAATATAAATTAATATTCTTGGTAAAATCTACAGTGAATGAGTTTAACTCTGTTTTAGATTGATCACAAGATATATGAATTGATGTAATATCTATACTATTGGTAATCAATTTTTTAAAATTAACTAGAGAAACAATCTTAAGTGATTTTAGGTTTAATAAATTACTTACATCTATATCAACTATTGTATCTCTAACGAGTTCTAAATTAGATAGATTTGTGAAATTTTCTAAATCTGCTAGACTTGATAATTTAGAATCCATAATCAAAATTCCTTGTACACTTTGTGCCTCAATAAGACTAATAAATCCATCGTTATTCAAATCGTTATCTCTTAAAACAACTTTCTCTATTATTTTATCTTTAAAAGTAATGTTTTGTGCTTGTGCCCAACCCGTGAATAACAAACATGCAAGTAAGATTTTTTTCATTTTCATTGTTTTTATTGATTTATAAAACAAATGTATTTTCTTTTTGACCTCGACTCAAAAATAATGAGAATTCGATGGGTTTTAATTAGAATTCGCATATAGTCCTAAATAATGATCGATAATAAAACAAAAAAACCGGCACTAAGGCCGGTTTAAAATTTAATTCTATTTACTGATTAGTATCTGTATTCGTCAGACTTATAAGGTCCTTCAACAGTTACACCAATATAGTTAGCTTGTTCTGGTGTCAATACATCTAATTCAACACCGATTTTAGCTAAATGTAAACGAGCTACTTTCTCATCTAAATGTTTAGGTAAAACGTACACTTGGTTTTCGTATTTATCAGCATTTAACCATAACTCTAATTGAGCTAATGTTTGGTTAGTAAATGAGTTAGACATTACGAAAGATGGGTGACCAGTAGCACAACCTAAGTTTACTAAACGACCTTCAGCTAAAAGAATGATATCTTTTCCTTCGATCGTATATTTATCAACTTGAGGTTTGATTTCATCTTTTGTATGCCCGTAATTTTGGTTTAACCATGCAACGTTGATTTCGTTGTCAAAGTGACCGATATTACAAACGATTGCTTTGTCTTTCATTTTTAAGAAATGCTCTCCCACGATTATGTCTTTGTTACCAGTTGTAGTAACGATGATATCTCCTAAATGAATTACATTGCTTAATTTTTTCACTTCAAAACCGTCCATTGCAGCTTGTAAAGCACAAATAGGGTCAATTTCGGTTACGATAACTCTTGCACCAGCACCTTTCAATGAAGCAGCAGAACCTTTACCAACGTCTCCATAACCACAAACAACAGCAACTTTACCAGCCATCATTACGTCTGTAGCACGACGAATTGAATCAACTAAAGACTCTTTACATCCGTATTTGTTATCAAATTTAGATTTAGTAACAGAGTCATTGATATTGATTGCAGGAACTAATAATGTACCTTTTTTCACTCTTTCGTGTAATCTGTGAACTCCAGTTGTAGTTTCTTCAGATAAGCCTTTGATATTTTTAGCTAACTCAGGGAAACGATCGAAAACCATATTTGTTAAATCACCACCATCATCCAAAATCATATTTAAAGGCTCATTCCCTTCAAAAGCGAATAATGTTTGCTCAATACACCAATCAAATTCTTCTTCGTTCATACCTTTCCAAGCAAAAACAGGAATGCCAGCAGCAGCAATTGCAGCAGCAGCATGGTCTTGTGTAGAGAAGATATTACAAGAAGACCAAGAAACTTGTGCTCCTAATTCTACTAATGTTTCAATTAAAACAGCAGTTTGAATTGTCATGTGAAGACAACCAGCGATTCTTGCTCCAGCTAAAGGTTTAGTCGCTCCATACTCTTCACGAAGAGACCTCAAACCTGGCATTTCAGCTTCAGCTAATATAATTTCTTTTCTTCCCCATTCAGCTAAAGTGATATCTTTAACTTTATAAGATAATTTTTCAGTTGTACCCACCATTATTTATTTAGTTTAGTTGTTACAAATTTACGAAAGAGAAAATTATTATGAAATTTTTTCTTTCGATATACTTAATCAATTAACAAGAATAATCCATAAATGTTTTTGAACATTAGTTTAATTATTAAATTGTGTTAGTATTTCAAAAAAATCTTAACAAACTGA
>CANHVK010000096.1 GCA_947464135.1 Flavobacteriia bacterium
AGATTTTAATAAATGGTTGATTAGCTTAAGAAAAAAAAATAAAAATATTCAAATAAAAAAAGTAGCTTTAAGTACTATTTTTACAGATTTTGACAAATAAGAATAAAGCTTTATCTATGAAATACATCTATATCAGTTTTATAACTTTAATTATTTTTAATACTAAGCTAAAAGCACAAGATATTAAAAACGTAGATTTTACTTTTCAAAACAATAATTTCACAATTACTTACGACATAATTGATTGTAGACATAATTTTATGTACGATGTCAAATTAACCATGGAAGGTAGAGAATCAGGAGTATATACACCGATTAATGTTTCAGGAGATTTAAATAATTTAACGTGCGGAAATGCAAAAAAAATAACTTGGTCTCCACTTGCAGAAGGGAAACAAATTAAGGAAGATGTTCGATTTATTATTACTATTAACAAACAATATAAAGTCGAAGAGAAAACTTCGAATTTGACTCAAACCTTTCCTTCTAAATTTACAAGTGGACCTGGTAATGCAATAAAATCTCTTTTTATCCCAGGTTTAGGGGGGATATCAGTTCAAAAAACGAAATTACCATTACTTCTTACAGCAGGATTTATTTTTTCAGGCATACAAGCTTTTCGCTACAATACTATAACTAATACGAATTATTCAAACTATCTTACAGCAACTACTCAAACAGAAATGAATCGTTTATTTGATAATGCAGTTAGTGCACGTAATACAACGAATATGTATGTAGGTATTGCTGCAGGTCTTTGGGCGACTGATATTATATTTACCCTAATAAAAGGAAGCATTAATAAACAGAATTATTTATATGGTAAACAAAAAACTTCTAATCTTTGGAAATTAAATGTATCAACTGATTATTATTCATTTAATATTGGTTTGAAAAAACAAATAAAATAATTATATTCATTAGGGTTTAAAATTTTTCATTGTATGAAAATATATTTATCAATAGTTGTATTGTTCTTTTCTCTAAGTCTTTTGGCTCAAAACAATACGAGTGCGTTTAAAAAAGTAGAAACAACAAAAATACCAAAGCCTACAGCACCTGCTAAATTGGTGATCTATAATTTAAAATTTAACGATTCGAAAGGGAATAATAATCTTGCATTGGATGCAGGTGAATCAGCCGATATTTTACTTACTATTAAAAATGAAGGAAATGGCAATGCCTATGAAACTGAAATTTCTCTCAACGAAAAAAATAATGTTAAAAATATTACCATCTCATCATTGAAAATTGATTTACTTAAACCAGGAGAAATTAAGGATGTAATAATTCCTATAAGTGCTGATTTACTAGTAGAAAATAACGATTTAAATATTGATATCCAAGCAATTGAAGGTAATGGTTTTGATTCAGATCCTTCTACTCTTAATCTTAAAACGTTCAAATTCAGAACTCCTGAATTGGTTATTGCTGATTATAAATTTTCCACTAAAGAAGGAGACTCTAAGATTAAGTTAGGAGAAACAGTGAATTTACAATTCATCATCCATAATAAAGGTCAAGGTGTTGCAAATAATGTAAAAGTATTTGTTACCAACCCAATAAATGTATTCCCTGTAAATGATACCTTTTTTGAAATCAATCAATTAGCTCCTAACAAAACTTACACAGTTAGTTATGATTTTATCGCTAACAAAAGATACAAAGAATCACAAATTAACTTACTAACGAAAATAACTGAAAGCTCAGGTAAATATGGTGACACTAAAAGTTTGACAGTTTCATTGGATCAAGTATTATCTAAAACACAAACAATAAGTATTGAAGCTCTTCAAGAAAAAGAAGTAACGATAGACAATATATCTTTAACTTCTGAAGTGGATAAAAATATTCCTATAAACCCCAATCAGAATATAAATAAAATTGCTTTAATTATTGGTAACGAAGATTATTCGAGCAGACAAAGTGGAATGGGATCTGAAATAAATGTTGCATTTGCTGCTAATGATGCACGTGTGATGAAAGAATATTTCATTAAAACATTCGGTATTGCTGAAAATAACGTTTATTATATAACTAACGCTACTGCAGGGGAAATGAAAAAGAAAATAAATTTAGTAACTGAATTAATTAAAAAAATGGAAGGAGTTGCTGATTTCTATTTTTACTATGCTGGTCATGGTTTCCCTGATGAAGTAACAAAAACTCCTTATTTGATTCCAGTAGATGTTACCGCTTCAAATTTAACGGATGGAATAAACTTATATGATATGTACCGTAGATTTTCAGATGCAAATCCGAAAAGAGCAACCATTTTCTTAGATGCTTGTTTTAGTGGTGGTGGTAGAGATGCAGGATTATTAGCTGCAAGAGCAGTGAAAATTAAACCAAAACAAGAATCTATAACTGGAAATCTAATTGTTTTATCAGCAACAAGCGAAGAACAGTCTGCACTTCCATTTAAGGAAAAACAACACGGTATGTTCACCTACCAGTTATTAAAGAAAATTCAGGAAACTAATGGGAATGTCGATTATAAAACCTTATTTAATTCTGTGGCGAAAAATGTTTCAATTGAGAGCTTGAAAGTAAACGAAAAATCTCAAGATCCGCAAATTTTATATGGCATTGGTATTGCTAATTACTGGGAAAATTGGAAAATCAATGAATAAGTCTCTTCTATTTTTTTTCTTTTTCACTTTATTAAAAAGTGTTTCAGCTCAAGTAGAAACTAATGATTTTGAAAAAGAGTTTAATGCATTTCAAAAAAAACAAAATTCTGAATTTGATGGATTCAAGGATAAAATCAATCAGGAATTTGCGCTTTTTCTTAAACAAAATTGGGAACAATTTAATGTAGAAAAACCGAAAGAAAAACCTTTAAATCCTAAACCAGATAGACCAATTAAGTTTACCCCTTCTGGTCAAGATACATCTTCACAACTACCAAAACAAAAACAAACACCTGAAAAAGCGCCAATAGAGATTACAGAACCAATAAAAAAAGCAAAACCTACCATTCCTGTTAAAGAGAATGAATTTCAAGTTTTGTTTTTAAACACTTTGATTCCTGTCGAAAAAGCTGCTTTACTTAGCGTTTCATGTAAAGGATACAATGAAGAATCCGTTTCTGAATATTGGTCAACTGTATCTAAAACAGACTTTAATACTTTTATATCATCTATTAAGCAAAATCAAATTACCTACTCTTTAAATGATTGGGCAACCTATCTATTGGTAAAAAAAATAGCTGAAGATTTTCATAATGATAAAAATAGTCAAGTTGCATTTCAATTTTTCTGTCTTTCACAATTAGGCTATGATGTTAAAGTCGCGCGAATTAATCAAGATTTAAGTTTACTCATTAGCTTCAAGCAAATGGTTTATGGGTTAGAATATCTTAGTATCAATAATAAAAACTATTTCATTCCTGTTAAAACCAATAATAATGGGGTTTACACCTTTAAAAATGAATTTGAAAATGCTATCACAAGTTTAAATTTAGAAATTAAAGAAACACCTAAAATTAATTATACCATCAAATCACGTAGTTTAACTTTTCAAAATACTAATTTAAGTATCAACTACCCAAAAGAAATCATTGATTTTTATGATAATATTCCTCAAACCGATTTTACTGTTTTGTTTAACTCAACGATTGATGTAGAAACTGAAAAATCTTTAGTAAAAGCTATAACTCCTTTTATAGAAGGAAAGTCTGAGAAAGAAGCTGTTGGAGTTTTACTTTCTTTTGTACAAAATAGCTTTGAATACAAAACAGATAAAGATCAATTTGGAAAAGAGAAATACTTTTTTGTGGAAGATATCTTAAACTTCCCTTATTCTGATTGTGAAGATCGTTCTGTTTTTTTCGCTTATTTGGTGAAACGTTTTTTAAATCTCGAAGTAATCGGCCTATACTACCCTAGCCACATTGCAACAGCAGTTAGATTTTCAGATTCACAATTTGGGAATACTATTTCTTATGATAATAAAATATATACTATTTGTGATCCTACGTACATTGGTGCCCCTATGGGAGAATGTATGCCTGATTATATAGGAGTAAGCCCGAAAGTGATTGTGGTAAGGTAATTTCTTGAATAAAAATAAGTTCCGATGGATTTATAATCCTGCGTACGCACCGCTGGATTTTCAATCCTGCGACACAACAAAATCTCCATTAAGTACTTTTTAAAACATATTTTTTCTTAACTTCAAAAGAATGGAACAAGGAGTAAAGCAAAATATCAAAGAAAACAAGACCTATTACATCACTATGACGGTCGTACATTGGATAGATGTTTTCACGCGAAAAAACCATTGTGATGCAATTATAGAATCATTAAAATATTGTCAGAAATTTAAAGGGTTGAATATTTTCGCTTATTATATAATGAGTAATCATATACATATGTTAGTCAACGCATCCGAACCTTTTGAATTAAAAGACGTGAACGTGACTTCA
>CANHVK010000097.1 GCA_947464135.1 Flavobacteriia bacterium
ATTGAAAATGATAGAGTAATGAATGGAACTAGATCAACCATTGGTTATATTGAAAATGGTAGAGTAATGAATGGAACTAGATCAACCATTGGATATATTGAAAATGGAAGGGTATTGAATGGAACTAGATCAACCATTGGTTATATTGAAAATGGTAGAGTAATGAATGGAACTAGATCAACCATTGGATATATTGAAAATGGTAAAGCATTAAATAGCTCTAGATCAACAATTGGTTACTTTGAAGGAGTTAAAGACTCTCAAGCTGCGTTATTTTATTTCTTCTTTTTTGACTGAAAGAATCTTATTTTCAAAAGCTTAAAATTCATTAAATTAATCACAAAAAAGGGTGCTAAAGCACCCTAATACAATTACAAACTATAACTTATAATTATAAATTTTAATTACATTCCCAACATCAATAAATCAATCGACTTATATTTCAAACCAAACACTTTACCCAAAGCTTCTGATGTTAGAGTACCTTTATACATATAAACTCCTGAACGGAAACCAGCATCATCTTTAATAAGCTCCTTGCAGCCTCCATGATTCCCCATTTCTAATAATATTGGAGAAAATATATTCGAAAGACCTATCGAAGCAGTTCGAGATACACGAGAAGCAATATTTGGTACGCAATAATGAATTACACCATGTTTTATAAAAGTAGGATTGTTATGATTAGTAACTCTCGAAGTTTCAAAACAACCTCCCTGATCGATACTAACATCAATAATAACCGAACCTTCTTTCATACTTTCTACCATCTCTTCAGTTATGATACAAGGTGTTTTACCATATTTGGAACGTATTGCACCAATAACAACATCTGCTCTACGAACAGACTCAGCCATCATACTTGGATTCAAAACAGATGTAAATAATCGTTGACCTAAATTATTTTGTAGTCTTCTCAAACGAGATAAAGAACTATCAAAAACTCTTACCGATGCACCTAAACCCAAAGCAGCACGCGCAGCATACTCTCCTACTATACCTGAACCTAAAATCACTACTCTTGCTGGCTGTACCCCAGCGATCCCCCCTAACATCACCCCTTTTCCATGTTCATAATTCGATAATAATTCTGCAGCAATTGTTACTGAAGTTGTTCCAGCAATTTCCCCCATAGTTCTTACAACAGGGTAAAAACCATCTTCATCTTTAATATAATCCCAAGCAATTGCTGTAACTTTTTTCTCCATTAACTTTTTAAGTAGTTCTTTAGGTTGTACAGACAACTGTAATGCAGAAATCAATGTTTGATTTCCATGCATCAGCTCAACTTCCGACTCAGTAGGTGGTGCTACTTTAAAAATAATATCACATTTATAAATCTCTGATACATCATAACAAATTTCTGCACCAGCTTCAGAATAATCATTATCCGTGTAGTTTGAACCTTCACCACTTTTAGATTCAATTTTAACTCGATGTCCGTGAGCTACTAAAAGTGCAACCGCTTCAGGTACTAACGCTACACGATTCTCTTGAAAGGCAATTTCCTTAGGGATACCGATGTGTAAATATCCTTTTTTACGTTTAATTTCAAGTGTTTCTGCTTGAGGTAATAAACTACTATCTTGAATAAGGGCCTTTAATAAATCAGGATTTGTTGTCATTTTTTATTGTAATTGTTCGAGATAAATCATCTTCAACGCGAAGATACACCCAAATTGTGTTATCTGGCAATAGTTCAATCATTTTTTCTGGCCACTCAATCAAACAAATACATTTTTGATAAAGTAACTCTTCGATCCCAATATCAAATATTTCTTCTAAGGAATTTAACCTGTATAAATCCAAATGATAAACCGTACCATAAAAAGGACTTTCATATTGATTAATCAAGGAATAGGTTGGAGAACCATCTAATTCCTCTATCCCCATTGACTTAAGTACTTGTTGAACAAAAGTTGTTTTACCAGCCCCCATCTGCCCTTCAAGAGCAACAATGTGACTTTCAGGAAATAAGGCTAATAACTCTACAGCAATGGGTTTTAATGAATCTACAGAAGTAACTGAATACGTTTTCATTTCTTTTTTGGATTTAATGCTATAAAAGGAATACAAAGTTCTTCCAAAGATATCCCTCCATGTTGAAATGTATTTTGATAATGATTTACAAATTGATTGTAATTATTAGGATACACAAAAAAATCATTTTCTTTTGCAAATACAAATTCACTCGAAACATTCGCTCTAGGTAAAAAAACCTTTTTGGGATCCCTAACCACAAAAACATCTTTTTCTTTATACGAGAGATTTCGTCCTACTTTATATCTTAAATTAGAATTGGTTGATTTTTCTCCCATTATTTTAATTGGATTACTCACTTTAACAGTTCCATGATCTGTTGTTAAATATAACTTAAAACCATGATGTGCTACTTTCTGAATAACATCAATCAAAGGTGAATGCTCAAACCAAGACAAGGTTAAAGATCGATAAGCTGCTTCATCATCTGCTAACTCTTTGATAATGTTCATTTCAGTACGTGCATGAGAAAGCATATCAACAAAATTATAAACCAATACATTCAACTCATTATCTTTAAATTGATTTAATTGATCTAAATATTTTTTACCAGCTTCTAAATTGGTGATTTTAGTATATGAAAATTTTATCTGTTTCCCATTTCTTTTTAAATTCGATTCAAGAAACTCTTTTTCAAATTGATTTCGTCCACCTTCATCTTCTTCATTCGTCCACATTTTCGGAAACAGTTGTTGTATCTCAGATGGCATTAACCCAGCAAAAAAAGCATTACGAGCATAATGAGTTGCCGTAGGCAAAATGCTAAAAATTACATCATCCTGTTCAACTTGAAAAAATTTAATGAAAATAGGTTTTAACACTTGCCACTGATCATAGCGTAAATTATCTATAACCAATAGAAACACCTTTTCATTTGGAATGATTGGAAAAACACGATTTTTTAACACAGTATGTAGCATTTCAGGTGCTTCAAATTTATCCTTTAACCAATCTTCATAATTGGATTCAATAAATCGACAAAATAGATCATTTGCCTCTTTCTTTTGAGAAATTAAAATCTCTTTCATACCTGAATCTTGAATTTTTTCTAATTCAAGTTCCCAAAAAACAATCTTTTGAAAGACAGAAATCCACTCATTTACAGTATCACATTCATTAATTCTATTCGCTAGCTGTCTAAATTCTTGTTGGTAATTATAGTTTACAGTCTGTGAAACAATCTTTTCCTGATCTAAATTTTTTTTCAAACTCAATAATAACTGATTTGGATGAACAGGTTTAATCAAATAATCAGCAATTTTTCTTCCAATTGCGTCTTCCATTATAGACTCTTCCTCACTTTTTGTTACCATAACAATAGGTAAATCAGGTCTAATTTCTTTTATTTTTTCCAATGCAACAAGACCTGAAATACCAGGCATATTTTCATCCAGAAGTACTAAATCATACTGATTGTTAGCACAAAGTTCAACAGCTTCACCACCATTGTTAATCGTTTCAACAAAATATCCTTTGTTTTCTAAAAACAAAATATGAGGTTTTAATAAATCAATTTCATCGTCTACCCAAAGAATTTTAGCCTGCATGTGCTCGAATATTTATAGTTTTGAAAAAAGTTTAAATTTAATCCTTTGAGACCAAATCTAAAACCAAATAATAAAAAGAAATTAATTAACGATCCTGTTTATGGTTTTATTACTATTCCAGATGAATTAATTTTTGACATTATTCAACATCCTTATTTCCAAAGATTACGAAGAATTTCTCAGTTAGGGTTAACAAACTTAGTTTATCCAGGAGCTTTACATACGAGATTTCATCATGTTCTAGGAGCCATGCATTTAATGACATTAGCAATTAATGCAATTCGAAGAAAAAATCACGTAATCACTCCTGCAGAAGAACAAGCTGTTTTGTTAGCAATTTTACTTCACGATATTGGACATGGACCATTCAGCCATTCATTGGAATATGATATCGTTAAAAATGTGAGTCATGAACAAATTTCAACATTCTTTATTAAGGAATTAACAAATGAATTAAACGGTAAATTAGATTTAACGCTGCTCATCTTCAACAATCAATATCCTAAAAAATTCTTACATCAATTGGTATCCAGTCAATTAGATATGGATAGACTTGACTACTTAAATAGAGATAGCTTTTATACAGGAGTTTCAGAAGGAATAATAGGTTCAGATCGCTTAATTGAGATGCTAAATGTGCATAACGGAAATTTAGTATTAGAAGAAAAAGGAATTTATTCAGCTGAAAAATTTATTGTTGCAAGAAGAATTATGTACTGGCAAGTTTACCATCATAAAACAGTTACTTCAGCCGAACAAATGTTAATACATATTATGAAAAGAGCCAAAGATATCTCTTCTGATATAGATTTATTTGCTAGTCCAGCA
>CANHVK010000098.1 GCA_947464135.1 Flavobacteriia bacterium
ATCTCATAATAGTGAAATTGAAGGTAATTTTTTACAAGAGTCACAGGTTCGTTCTTCGATTGCAAGAAATTTAGGAATCGATAATAATGAAATCATAGTAAATTCAATTGAAACTGAAGGAGCAATCAATGTGTTTTTAGAATCAACCCGCAATTTTAATATGCCTTTGACAGAAGAAAGATTATTTGATTGGCATGCAGGATTATTTCCTACGGGTAGGTCAGAAGGAATTAAAATAGAAGTTGCTAAATACCGCACTTCAACCGAACCGATGCAGATTGTTTCTGGTGCTATCGGAAGAGAGAGGGTACATTATGAAGCGCCAAAATCAGAGGTTATCCCTATGATGATGCAAGAATTTCTTGAATTTGCAAATTCAAATTCCATCCACCCTTTTTTAAAGGCTTGTATTTGTCATGTATGGTTTGAAATAATTCATCCGTTTGAAGATGGAAATGGAAGAATAGGAAGAGCCATTGTAGATAAAATTTTATGTGAGGCGGATGATTCGATGTATAGATATTATAGTTTTTCATCGGTAGTACTCCAAAATAACAAAGAATATTACGAACAGTTAAACAAAGCAAGTGTAGATACATTAGATATTACGAATTGGATTAACTGGATGCTCTGCATACTAATTTCTGCTGTTGAAATCTCTGAGAATGTAATAAAAAGAGTCGAAATAAAAAGAAAATTTTGGGAGATTTACAAAGATGAAAACTTTAATAGTAGACAATTAAAAGTCATTAAAAAGTTAGTTGAGAATAATGATTTAAATATCAATACAGAACGTTGGGTTAGAATCACTAAGTGTACCAAAATGACCGCCACAAGAGACATCAATGAATTAATAGAGAAAGGAATTTTTGTTAAATCAGAATCAGGAGGAAGAAGTACTCACTACCGTATCGTTTTGCCAATTTAAATGTGAAAGATACAATTGTGGATAAATCCCTAAAAATGTAGAAAATTAACAAATCAAAACCCCTTTATTCTCCTTTTTTTGACTTAATTTTGTTCTCTATTTACAATTGAAAATGAGCACGTCTAAAAGAATTAAAAGCGCACTAATTTCTGTGTTTGATAAGACTGGTTTAGAGCCAATTATCAACAGATTAAACGAGTTAGGAGTAACAATTTATTCTACTGGTGGTACACAATCTTTCATTGAAGGATTAGGAGTAGCGGTTGAAAGAGTAGAAGATTTAACTTCTTACCCATCTATTTTAGGAGGACGTGTTAAAACTTTACATCCAAAAGTATTCGGTGGTATCTTGAATAGAAGAGATCATTCAGGGGACCAAGGTCAAATTGCTGAGTTTGAAATTCCTGAAATTGATTTAGTAATCGTTGATTTATATCCATTCGAAGCAACTGTTGCTTCTGGTGCAAGCCACGAAGACATTATCGAAAAAATCGATATCGGTGGTATTTCGTTAATTCGTGCTGCTGCGAAAAATTACCAAGATGTTGTAATCATTCCTTCTCAAGGTGAATATGCTCGTTTCTTGCAAATTTTAAATTCAAATGCTGACGGTGCAACAACATTGGATGAGCGTAAAGCATTTGCAAGAGATGCTTTTCATGTTTCTTCTCATTACGATACACAGATTTTCCATTATTTTAATGCAGGTGAGAAAGTTGCTTTCAACGAAAGCATTAAAACTTCTTCTGTATTGAGATACGGTGAAAATCCACACCAAAAAGGAATTTTCCACGGAAATTTAGATGAAATGTTCACTAAATTAAATGGTAAAGAACTTTCTTACAACAATTTATTAGACGTTGATGCAGCAGTAAACTTAATTGGTGAGTTTAAAAACGATGGACCAACGTTTGCTATTTTAAAACACAATAACGCTTGTGGTTTAGCAACAAGAAATACAATCAAAGAAGCGTATGAGGTTGCTTTATCAGCGGATCCAGTTTCTGCTTTTGGTGGCATTTTAATTGCAAATGCTACAATCGATTTAGATACAGCAACATTAATCAATGATTTATTTTGTGAAGTGATCATCGCTCCTGCTTATGAAGATGCTGCATTAGAATTGTTGAAATCAAAAAAGAACAGAGTTATTTTAGTTCAAAATAATGTTGAACTTCCAACAAAATTATTCCGTACAGTACTGAACGGTGTGTTGGAACAAGACAAAGATGCTATTTCTGAAACAGCAAACGATTTTAGAACGGTAACTAATACTTCACCATCAGCTGATGAGGTGGCTGATATGGTGTTTGCTAATAAAATTGTAAAGCATACAAAATCAAATACAATTGTTTTAGCAAAAGGAAATCAATTGTTGGCAAGTGGCACTGGACAAACTTCTCGTGTAGATGCATTACAACAAGCGATTCAAAAAGCAAAGGCATTTAATTTTGACTTAAAAGGAGCAGTGATGGCATCTGATGCATTTTTCCCTTTTCCTGATTGTGTCGAAATTGCATATAACGTTGGTATTACTGCAGTTGTTCAACCAGGTGGATCTATTAAAGATGATTTATCAGTGAATTATTGTAATGAAAATGGTCTTTCAATGGTGATGACCGGTAATAGACACTTTAAACATTAATTAGTAAAAGTGTAACATAAAACGAAATTTTTCGATTAACGCACTTAAAACAGACTTCCTTAAAGGGAAGCAACTTTGAAAAATGGGTTTATTTAGTTTTTTAACACAAGAGATAGCGATTGACTTAGGTACGGCTAACACTTTGATTATTATGAATGACAAAGTAGTAGTCGATGAGCCTTCAATCGTTGCTAAAGATATTCAAACGGGCAACATTGTTGCTATTGGTAAACGTGCACAACAAATGCACGGAAAAACACACAAGTTAATCGAAACCGTTCGTCCCTTAAAAGATGGAGTTATTGCTGACTTTCAAAGTGCAGAATCAATGATTCGTGGGATGATTAAGATGATTAATACTGGTAAAAGCTTCTTTACACCAACATTGAGAATGGTGGTTTGTATACCTTCAGGAATTACTGAAGTAGAGAAACGTGCTGTAAGAGATTCTTGTGAGCACGCAGGTGCAAAAGAAGTATATTTAATTCACGAACCTATGGCTGCCGCAATTGGTATTGGTATTGATGTGGAAGAGCCTATGGGGAATATGATTATTGATATAGGTGGTGGTACTTCTGAGATTGCTGTTATTGCTTTAGGAGGTATCGTATGTGATAAGTCTATTCGTGTTGCGGGTGATGATTTTACTCAAGATATTGAAGAATATATGCGTCGCCAACATAACATTTTGATTGGGGAGCGAACCGCAGAATTATTGAAAATAGAAGTGGGGGCGGCTATACCTGAATTAGAAAATCCACCAGCAGATTTTGCAGTACGTGGTCGTGATTTAATGACGGGTATACCAAAGGAAATTATTGTATCATATACTGAAGTTGCTCATGCTTTGGATAAAACAATTTCTAAAATAGAGGAAGCGATTTTAAGTGCATTAGAGATGACTCCACCAGAATTATCTGCTGATATTTATAAAACAGGTATTTACCTTGCTGGTGGTGGTTCAATGCTTAGAGGCCTTGATAAACGTATTTCTCAAAAAACAAAATTACCTGTACATATTGCCGAAGATCCACTAAGAGCAGTAGCAAGAGGTACAAGTATTGCTTTGAAAAATATAGATAAGTTCCAATTCTTAATTAAAGATTAATACAAAAGTCCCGAAAGGGACTTTACGCTTTTGTTGGTATGCGCAACCTGATTGCATTTTTTAAACGTTTTCGTATATTTATTTATTTTGCTCTCTTACAAGGGATTGCTTTATCAACGTATTTTACATATCTGAGTTATCCTCGTTCTCAATATTTAACTACAGCTTCAGCTGTTTCTGGTCAGTTATTGATTTATCGTAACGATGTATCTAAACATTTTCAGTTACCATATAACAATCGAAAACTTCAATATGAGAATATTCAGTTAAGAAGCAAATTACCCCAAAGTTTTATAAAAATTCAAGGATCGTTAGTAAAAATTGATGATACTTTACAACGTCAACAATATGAATATATTCCGGCAGTTGTAATAAATTCCACTGTTAATAAACGAAATAATTACTTTACTTTAAATAGTGGTAAATCGAGTGGCATATATCGCGGGATGGGAGTTTTTTCTAATAAGGGCATTGTAGGAATTATACATAACGTAAGCAATCATTTCGCTGTTGTCAAATCTGTTTTAACAGAGGATATCAATATTGACGTTATGGTAGAGAAAAATGGTGTTTTTGGATTATTGAAATGGAACGGAAAAAATCCAAAAATTGGAACTATTTCAAGTATTTCAAATGATTTAAATTTAAAAAAGTGGTCTAAGATTGTAACAAGAGGTGGTTCAGGAATTTTCCCAAGAGGAC
>CANHVK010000099.1 GCA_947464135.1 Flavobacteriia bacterium
AATGATTCTAATTTATTTTTATTATTCTTTAAAGAAGCATTTTCACTAGATAAAATAGCTATTTCTGTTTGAGATTTTGTTAATCTGTTTGATATCTGAAATAATGGAGTTCCATTTTTTATTTTAGTACCTTCATTTACATAAATTTTTGAAATAATTCCATTTACAGAAGAGTAAACTTGATATTGATTTTCTGTTTCTATGTTACCGGATGCATAAACACTTTCAGTAATTTTTCTTAATTTAGGTTTTATTGATTTTATATTTTCTTTACAACCAATAATTAATATTAACATCAATATCAATTTTATATTTTTCATATATATTTTTTCGTCTAAGTTAGACAATAGTAATAGTAAAAAATAGAATTTAAATCATAAAAAAAAGGGATGCAAAAGCATCCCTTTTATTCATTTATAATTAGTTTTATTTGATGAGGAAAGTTACTCTTCTGTTGTGAGCTCTTCCAGTTTCAGTTTTGTTTTCATCTTTAGGTTGTGCAGTTCCGAATCCTTTTGTTATTATTCTTTTACTATCAATTCCTTTAGATATTAAATATTTCTGAACAGATTTTGCTCTTTTTTCTGATAAAATTAGGTTTTTACAAACATCTCCAGTTAAGTCAGCGTGACCATCTAATTCAACAATAGTGTTAGAATTTTCAGTCAAAATCTTTATAACTTGATTTATGGAATTTACATTTTTGTCATTAATATCATATTTTCCAACCTCAAAAAGTACGTCGTCAACATTAAATAACTCTGAATTAGTTAAGGTGTTTGATAAAGTTTTATTAGATGATGATTTATTTTCTTGGATTTCTTCATCATCATTAGATGATGGTCTGTCTCTAATTTCCATTTCATCAATTAGATTTTGTGCTCCATAACATTTGTCAATTATCCATAACACATATCTCATATCGCATACAATCGTTCTTTGAATATTAGGTTCGAAGAAAATATCACCAGACATTGCCTCCCAGTTCCCATCGAAAGCTACACCAATAAGTTCTCCATCCGCATTAATACAAGGTGAACCTGAATTTCCACCTGTTATATCATTGTTAGTTAAGAAATTAACGATTAAATCACCTTTTTTATTTGCATACCTTCCATAATCTTTGTTTTTCCATAGTTCTTTCATTGTAGGATCAACTGTGAAGTCTGGATTACTTGGATCTTCTTTTTGCATTAATCCATTAAGAGTAGTTTGATAATCAAAATATGTAGCATCTTTAGGTGAGTATGGTAAAACATTACCATAAGTAATTCTCATAGTTGAATTAGCATTAGGGGCATAGTTTTTACTAAGATCCATAGCTCTAACACCTTTAACAAAAAGTCTGTTTGCTGCTTGAAGTTTTATTAGCGCTTCATTATACCCTTTTTTAGAGATTGTTGCTTGAAAGGCTTCATCAATATCCTTGATTAAAATAAATAGTGGGTCTTTAAGAAGTTTTCCTAAACTAAATTCCTTTTCAAACTCATTATAACGTTGTTTATCAGTGAAAATAGATTTTTTGCGAATTTTTGCAAAATACTTATCAATTTTAGCAATACCTTTTTCATTTAGTTTTTTTGCTAAAACTCCTTTTTGAGAATTAGGAACATCTTTTAGGTACATTTTATATACTTCAGATAATGTTTCGATTTCAATATCTAAATTGTTATCTGCAAAAAATTCTTTCCAACGATCTTTAGCGATTTTCTTTAATTCTTTTGCTTGTTCAGATTTGCCTTCAGATTCTAATTTTGCGATGTTTTTATAAAGTAAAACATTAGCGTTTATATCAACTTGGCGAACAAATTCGCTGTAATATACTTTAGAGTATACGTATGGGTTTGTTGCTCTGTAAGATTCTTCAATATCTGCTAAAACATCAGCATATTCTGCTTCCCCTTTTGTGAATGCTGTAAATGCAGTTTCAATATCACGTTTTTTATCAGCAACTTTATTGTTTTTAAGTTGTGCAGTTTGACCAATAAAATATTTCCAGTAGTTTGCTACTCTTGCGTAGTTTGATGAATATTTTAAACGTACTGATACATTTTGGTCCATGTATTTCTTCATTATCTGAAGTTTTTTAGCACGAATTTCAACAATTTTAGGTTGTTCAAATTTTATAGCTTGTTCTATACCAAAAGAAGATAGAAACCTATTTGTTCTTCCAGGGAAACCCATAACCATTGCATAGTCATTTTTCTTTACACCATCAATTGATATTGGTAAGCTATGTTTAGGAGTGTATGGTTGGTTATTAGAATTATAACCTGCTGGTTTATTGTCAGCTCCAGAATAAATTCTAAACATTGAAAAATCAGCTGTGTGTCTTGGCCACATCCAATTGTCTGTATCACCCCCATATTTTCCAGAAGATTGTGGAGGAGTTCCTACTAAACGTACATCTGTAAAAGTTTCTTTAACAAATAAATAAAACTCATTTCCTTCGTAGAAATCTCTAACAAAAGCTTCGTAATGGGTACCTTCTACAGCTTCTTTTTCAAGTACTTTTGATATTTCAGCGATTTTATCAGCACGCTGTTTTTGAGTCATTGTTTCATTTAATTCTTTTTGGATCAATGATGTTACATCTTCTATTCTAATTATAAAAGTCGCAGTTAGACCTTTAACAGGAATTTCTTCAGTCGTACTTTTAGCCCAAAAACCTTTATCTAGGTAATTTTTTTCAGGAGTAGAAGACTCTGCTATAGCATCATAACCACAGTGATGATTTGTAATAACTAGTCCTTTTTTTGAAATTATTTCACCAGTACAAAAACCGCCAAAAGAAATAACAGCATCTTTAATAGATGCATGGTTTATTGAATAAATCTGCTCTTGAGTCAGTTTTAATCCATGTTTTTTCATGTCTTCCATATTTCTGCCTATCATAAATGGAAGCCACATTCCTTCGTCTGCTCTTGAAAATGTTGTTACCATTAACAAAGCGAACAAGACCAAAAGTTTCATTTTTCTCATAATCAACTACTTTTTTGTTTTATTTATTGCTTTAAATTAAAAATGTGTTTAAGATTATAAAATTAGAAAAAAATCTGTGAAAAAAATCTAATTGATTAAATAAATAAGAAGTTATCTACAAATATAAACTTTGAAAAACACTTGCAGCATTTCCTAATATTGCTGCATTTTTATTGTGTAATGTAGATGTTAAGATTTGTGTTTTATTTTTGTAAATATTGAGTATGTTTTTATTGAAATACATGGCTACACGTTTTCTAAAATACTCTCCACTTTGAGCAATCCCACCAAATAAAATAAAAGCTTCAGGGTCTGAGAATGATGTAAAGTCAGCAAGGGCATTACCTAATATTTCAGCGGTATAGTTTACTAGGTAATTTGAAAATGCATCTCCATTTTGTGCATGATTAAAAATATCTTTTGCAGTTAATTCTTTGATATTTAAAAGGGAAGACGTAGATTTAAGTTCATTGATGTTCTCGTTAAAACTTCTAATAATTCCAGTTGATGAAGCATATGTTTCTAAACAACCTTTTCTTCCACATTTACAATTTCTTCCATTTGGTATGATTCTAATATGTCCAAATTCTCCCGCCAATCCATTTGCACCGTATACAATGTTATTATTAATGTAAATACCACTTCCTAATCCAGTCCCTAATGTTATTACAACAAAATTCTTCATGTTTTTAGCTACACCAAATAATTTTTCACCTTCAGCAGCAGCATTTGCATCATTTGTTAGTTGGGTTGGTAATCTAAATTCCTCTTCAAAATATTTTTTTATTGGTATAATTCCTTTTTCCCAAGGTAAATTAGGTGCGAATTGTATTTCTCCTGAAAAATGATTCCCATTTGGTGCTCCAATTCCGATTCCAACTATACTCGAAATTTTTGACAGTATAAAAGAATCTTTTTTTAAATATTGAATAAACTGTGATGTTTGATTAAATGAATTTGTTTTCACAGAGTTTTCATACATAACTTCTCCATCATTATTTACAATTCCATAAACACAGTTTGTACCACCTATATCAATTGCTAATGCTAGTTTTTCCATCTTTTATTTCAAAAAAAAAGAGCCATAAGGCTCTTTGAAAGTTAATATATTTATTTAATAAACAT
>CANHVK010000100.1 GCA_947464135.1 Flavobacteriia bacterium
ATTAGTAAATGGTAATTAGTAAATAGTAATTAGGCATTAGATTTTAGACCTTTTGAACATTATAAACATATTTTAGTCAACTGTCATCCCCCTTAATCCCCCTTCAAAGGGGGAAATGTGAAAAAACTTTTAATTTTTATACTTCTTATCTTCCTTATTGAATTCTGAGCTTGTCGAAGAATCTTCTTCTTCTTTTTTAGCAAAGGCATCAATGATTTTTTTGACCAAGGGATGGCGAATCACATCGTTTTGATTTAGTCGTACTACTCCTATTCCTTCGACATTATTTAAAGCATCGAGCGCATATCTTAGACCTGATTTTTGCTTGGATGGTAAATCTACTTGTGACATATCACCGGTAATTATAAACTGTGCTGTCTGTCCCATACGTGTAAGAAACATTTTCATTTGCATTACCGTTGCGTTTTGTGCTTCATCTAAAATTACAAAAGCATTATCGAGTGTTCTACCACGCATAAAAGCCAAAGGTGCGATTTCAATAATACCATATTCCATCATTTGCAACAACTTATCTGGTGGAATCATATCACGCAATGCATCATACAAAGGCATCATGTATGGATCTAGCTTCTCTTTCATATCTCCTGGTAAAAACCCTAGGTTCTCCCCTGCTTCTACCGCTGGACGTGTTAAAATAATTCGCTTTACTTCTTTTGCTTTTAATGCTTTCACTGCCAATGCTATGGCTGTATATGTTTTTCCTGTTCCGGCTGGACCAACGGCAAAAACCATTGCGTTTTTACTTGCTGTTGCAACTAAACGCTGTTGATTGATTGTTTTGGCTTTTATTTTGGTCCCCCCATTACCATGCACTAATACCTCATCCCCTTGAATTTCAGGCTTGATTGAAGCATCTTCTAACAAAACTTGTTCAATGATATTTTCATTCAATGTATTGAATCGATGATAATATTCAGAAAGTTGTATGATTTTTTTCTCAAATAGTTGAATGACTTCTTCTTCACCGAGAACTGAAATATCATTTCCCCTTGCAATGATTTTTAATTTTGGGAAGTAACGTTTCAAGAGTTGTAAATAAACATTATTAACACCAAAAAACTCTACCGGATTAATCCCTTCAATTGTGATAACTTTCTCCAAACGTTAATCTATTAATTACTTTGTATGAATTTTTAAACTGAATTAAATTTTAAATTTGTAACAAAGTTATATTTTTTTGTCAATCAACCATAACGAAAAGTATGCAGATCATTACACTTACTACTGACATGGGAACGCATGACCACTATGTGGCAGCAATCAAGGGTGCTATCCTTAAAAGGATCTCTAACATACACATTATTGATATTACCCATGAAGTTCAATCATTTTCAACCACCCAAGCAGCATATTTTTTAAAAAATTGTTTCGAAGATTTTCCTGAAGGCACCATTCATATCATTGGTGTTCAGAGTGAACCTATCATTCATTTCGAATCAGAAAAAATGAGCTCTTACCCTTCCATTCTAAAATTCAAAGGACATTATTTTGTGGGTACAGACAATGGTATTTTCAGTTTAATAGTTCAAGAAAAAGAATTTGAAGGTTTTTGGAGATTAGATGATGTACTTTCAAATAAAAACATTTTCAATTTTCCTGCGAAAAACATTTTAGTTCCAGCCGCTTGTTTGATTGCACAAGGTAAAGAAATTGAAACATTTGCAAGTGAGCAAACAGAATTTAAACGCCAAATTACCTTTCATCCATCTATCGAGCCAAATGTGATTAAAGGTAACATCATCCACATTGATCATTTTGGAAACTTAATCACCAATATTGACAAAGAAACATTCTATCAGTTTGGTAATGATATCCCGTTTACGATATTCTTTAGAAAAAAAGAGTACTACATTGATGAAATTTCAACTTCCTATTCTGACGTTCCAAAAGGCGAAAAAGTAGCCATTTTCAACGCTAACAACCTATTAGAAATTGCGCTGAACCAAGGAGCACGTGACCGCAAAAATGGAGCAAGTTCCCTTTTTGGTGTATCTGTTAATGATATCGTTCGAATCGAATACTCTCCGAGAGGTTCAAAAGAAACTTTAGAGTCTTTATTCTAATGATTACTCGAATTGTAAAACTTCATTTTCAAGAAGATAAAATTTCTGATTTTCTGGCTTTGTTTGATCAAGTCGTTACTAAGGTAAATGCCTTTGATGGTTGCAAAAAAATGTATATGTTGCGTGATATACACAATCCTGCTGTATTTATAACGCATAGCATTTGGAACTCTGAAAATGACCTAAACGCTTATCGCGACTCTGAATTATTTCAATCTATTTGGCCTACGATTAAACCTTGGTTTGCCGAAAAAGCGCAGGCGTGGAGTTTGTCGACAGACTTTTAGACAAAAGACTAATAGATTAAAGATTATTAGATGAAAGATAAAGGACTTTCAACTTTATAACTTTCTGCAAAAAACATCTTGTTTGAAACGAACTATTTTGCTAACTTTTAATATAAAACGGCAAAATGGAACGCATAAAAATCACTCAATCAACTTATAATCAAAACACTATTGTTTTATTCGAATTTACAGAAAATCAACAATTAATTGAAGAATTAAGAAGCCTGATTCCTAATTTTAAATGGGAGGAAGACGTAAAAAAATGGATAGCTCCTTATTATACTAGCATAAAAAAAGACCTCTTCAAATTTACAAAAGGTAAATACTGGCTTGATTATTCTGGCTTAGCATTCAATCCCAATCATTTTCCAGAAGAAACAAAACAAGAAACCAGGATACTTGAGCCACTTACAAAAGAACATATTTTATATTTAGAAAAATTTAAAAACTATCTACTTTCCAAGCGTTACAGTGGTTCTACCATTAAAACTTACACTGAAACTATCAGTACCTTTTTACGATTTTACGCACACATTCCAATTTCAGCTCTAACTCATTCTCATTTAATCACTTTTAATAATGATTATATTATAGCAAAGAATCTTTCTGCGAGTTTTCAAAATCAAATCGTCAATTCTCTTAAACTATTTTTCAGAATTATAGAAAACAAAGTAATGATTGTGGAACTATTACACAGACCACGAAGAGAGAAAAAATTACCCAACGTACTAAGCAAAGATGAAGTAAAAGCCATTTTGGAAACGCCTAAAAACATAAAACACAAGGCAATGTTATCTTTAATTTATGCCTGTGGACTACGAAGAAGTGAACTACTCAATCTAACATTAAAAGATATACACTCTGAAAGAAATTTACTCCTAATCAAGCAAGCCAAGGGAAAAAAAGACCGCGTGGTTCCTATCAGTGCTAAATTGATTGCATTATTAAGAGATTATTACAAAGCATGGAAGCCGATTACTTGGTTGTTTGAAGGTCAAATTCCAAATACTAAATATTCTGAAAAAAGTTTAGAAAATGTATTAAAACAGAGTTTAGCTAAAACCAACATAACAAAAAAAGTAAGTTTGCATTGGTTACGCCATTCGTATGCTACTCACCTCTTAGAGAGTGGTACAGATTTGCGTTATATTCAAGAACTACTCGGACATTCAAGCTCCAGGACTACGGAAATATATACCCATGTAAGTACAAAAAACATACAACAAATTCGCTCACCATTTGATGATTTATAGTAAATAGTTGTATTTTAGTATTCCTCATCTATGGCGGTTATCCAACAAACAATTGTTGGGTAAGATACAATTTATGAGGGTTATAAATAAGTTATAGCCAATGCCAAAAGACGA
>CANHVK010000101.1 GCA_947464135.1 Flavobacteriia bacterium
AATGCTATTCCAAATAATAAATATAAAAAGTTAGACGGTACTTCAATGGCTGCTCCCATGGTTTCTGGTGTTGCTGCGATGTTAAAATCATATTATCCCCAATTGTCTATGAAACAAATAAAAGAGATTATCCTAAAATCCGCAAAATATTATGGTAATACAATGCAAAGATTACCCGGTAGCGAACAAACAATTAAATTCAAACAACTATCACGTTCTGGTGCGATTGTTGATCTTCTTAGAGCAATAAAAACTTGTGAATCACTTATATCAAAATAAGTTAAATATGTTTTTTACAATTAATTTTTCTAACTAAATTTGCACTTAAAAATTAAGATTATGAGTCACGGAATTAAACCAGGTGTTGCAACCGGAGATGAGGTTCAAAAAATATTTAAATACGCGAAAGAAAAGGGGTTCGCTTTACCAGCTGTAAATGTAACAGGTTCAAGTACCGTAAATGCAGTTATGGAGACTGCGGCTAAATTAAATTCGCCGGTTATTATTCAATTTTCAAATGGTGGAGCACTTTTTAATGCTGGTAAATCATTAGATAATACAAATGAAAAAGCTGCAATCGCTGGAGCAATTACAGGAGCTAAACATATACATGCATTAGCTGAATTATATGGCGCAACCGTGATTTTACATACAGATCATGCTGCTAAAAAGCTTTTACCTTGGATAGATGGTTTGCTAGACGCTTCTGAACAGTTTTACAAAGAAACTGGAAAATCATTATATTCTTCTCATATGATTGATTTATCAGAAGAACCTTTATCTGAAAATATCGAGATTTGTAAAAAATATCTTGATAGAATGAGTAAGATTGGTATGACCCTAGAAATTGAATTAGGAATAACCGGAGGTGAAGAAGATGGTGTTGATAATTCTGATGTAGATAGTTCTAAATTATATACTCAACCTGATGAAGTTGCATATGCGTATGAAGAGTTAATGAAAGTAAGTCATCGTTTTACAATAGCAGCAGCATTTGGAAATGTTCATGGTGTTTATAAACCGGGTAATGTAAAATTGACACCTAAAATTTTAAAAAATTCTCAGGAATTTGTTAAAGAAAAATTCAATACAACAGAAAATCCTGTTGATTTTGTTTTCCATGGAGGTTCAGGGTCTACTTTAGAAGAAATTCGTGAAGCAATTGAATATGGTGTTGTAAAAATGAATATTGACACTGATTTACAATTTGCATATACTGAAGGGACTTTAAATTATATTTTGAAGTATCAGGATTATTTAAAAACACAAATAGGAAATCCCGAAGGAGACGATATTCCTAACAAAAAGTATTATGACCCAAGAAAATGGGTTAGAGAAGGAGAAATAACTTTTGTTAAAAGATTAACTCAATCTTTTGAAGATTTAAATAACATAAACACTTTAGGTTAAAATTACGATGAGTAGTTGGTTTAAAAGAAATAAAGAAGGTATTACAACTTCAACTTCAGAGAAAAAAGAAACTCCTGAAGGGTTGTGGCATAAATGTCCTAATTGTAAGACAGTTTTTACACAAGCTGATTTTATAAAAAATAGTTATGTCTGTGATAGATGTTCTTATCATGAACGAATTGGATCTGAAGAATATTTCCAATTGATTTTTGATAATCAAATATTTACTGAAATTGATGAGAATATTACTTCTGCTGATCCGTTAAATTTTGAAGATACAAAAAAGTATACGGATAGAATCGCATCATCTCAAAAAAATACTGGTTTGAAAGATGCGGTTAGAACAGCTTATGGAACAGTAGATGGATTAGATTTAGTTATTAGTGCAATGGACTTTGCGTTTGTAGGAGGTTCATTAGGTTCTGTAATGGGAGAGAAAATTGTAAGAGGTATAAATAAAGCAATTGAATTGAATGCAGCTTTTATGATTATCTCTAAGTCAGGAGGAGCTAGAATGATGGAAGCAGGTTTTTCTTTAATGCAAATGGCAAAAGTTAGTGGGAAATTAGGCCAGTTAGCTGAACATAAATTACCTTATATATCTTTTTTGACAGATCCAACAACAGGAGGAGTAACAGCATCATTTGCTATGCTTGGTGATATAAATATTGCTGAACCTAAAGCTTTGATTGGATTTGCTGGGCCTAGGGTGGTTAAAGAAACTATTGGAAGAGATTTACCAGAAGGTTTTCAAACTTCTGAATTTTTATTAGAACACGGATTTTTAGATTACATTGTTGAAAGAACAGAATTAAAGAAGACTTTATCTCTTTCACTGAAATTATTCAAGAATTAAATAATTAAGGCTGCTTAATGCAGCCTTAATTATTTGATACATTTTTTTATTTTTGTTAAAATAGTAATCTATATGGGTAAGATTTTCATTTTAAATATTCTATTTTCTGTTCTATATTCTTTTTTTTCATTTGCCCAAAAAAAAGATTCAGTACAGTTTAATAACGCTATACAATACGGGGAAGTTTCTGATAATGAAGGTCATATTTATAAAACCGTTGTGTTAGATAATAAGACTTGGTTAGCAGAAAATCTTCGTGTGACAAAATATAAAAATGGTGAAGAAATTCCAACAACTGAAAAAAACAAAAATATTACCAAAGAATCTAATCCAAAGTACTACTGGAGTTATAATGGAATAGATTCTATTTCAAATATTTATGGTAATTTATATACTTGGTATGTTGTTCAAGATCCTAGAGGTATTTGTCCAGATGGTTATCGAATCCCTTCTGATTTAGATTGGATTTCATTAATAAATACTTTAGATGGTAGTATAATGGCTGGAGACAAATTAAAGGAAAAATATTTTAATCATTGGATGAAACCAAACTCCAATGCAACAAATGAATCAGGTTTTTCTGCATTACCAGGTGGTTACAGAGAAATGGATGGAAAATATTATGTTTTAGGATTTAAAGGTTATTGGTGGAGTTCTAAAAAGAATTATATATCAATGGTTTGGAATACTGGTCTAGTATATAATATAGATATATTAGAAAGATTAGAACATATTAAGAAAAATGGTTTATCAGTGAGATGTGTAAAATAAATAATAAATTTAACTTTTACTAATCTTAAAAGAATATTAAGTTTAATAATTAGTAATACAGAAATAATTGCAGATTATTTTTATAATCTATTAAAAGTCAAAGGTATTTAATAGTGGAAATAATAATAAAATTAATATTAGGTATTTTTTATATCCATCAAAAATAAATGCTATCATTAAAATATAACTGTAAATTATAAACAATCCCCCCATTTTTAGAAATAAATTAATAGGTAGTATTGAACTACAAGCTAAAGCTAAAAAGATTGAACCTATTGAGTAAAGAAATAAAGAAGAATTTTTTATAATTTTTGATTTTGTTAG
>CANHVK010000102.1 GCA_947464135.1 Flavobacteriia bacterium
GCTCTTCCGATCTCACATCACCAGTATATCTAAGTGATAACGCCTGATTTTCATCTTTATCGGTAAACCAAACATTCCTAGTATACATATCTGGATTAATATGTTCAGATGCTTTAGTACGCATAGTAGAAATATCAAAGTCATTTCTTGTTAATAAATTAACAGAACCTCTTTTCATCTCTAATGCTGAATAATTTTTTGCTCCAAAACATTCTTTAAGAAAATCGAAAGAAATCCAAGCATTCATTTCACCACATGTAAATAAATCTACTGCAGCATAACCGTATTCAGGCCAAGTATGAATAGCCAAATGACTTTCTTGAATCACAACAACACCAGATACTCCATAGGGAGAGAAATGGTGGAAAGTAGAATTTATAACAGTTGCCCCAGCTTTTTGAGCAGCTCCTACCATATCTCTTTCAATAGAAGTTACATCGTTCATAATGTTTGGGTCGCAACCCATAAATTCAACAAGAATATGATTTCCTAATGCGTGACTCATCTCGATTTAAAATTTAATTATAGGTCACAAAAATACATTTTTTACAAAAAATAAAAGGTCATTAATATCTTTAATTAATTAATAAATTTTCAATAATTTAAAATTATGTTTAAAAAATTAATTTTTTATAATTCTTCCATCTTCCATTTCGATTATTCTGTCGCAATTTGAAGCAAATTCTGGATCATGCGTAACTATTAGTAAAGTTTGTTTTAATACAGATGATAATTCTCTGAAAACATCAAAAACAATATTACTGTTTTTTTTATCAAGATTACCAGTAGGTTCATCTCCCATAATAATTAAGGGGTCATTTATTAAGGATCGAGCTATTGCAACTCTTTGTTTTTGTCCTCCAGAAAGCTGATTTGGCATTTTTAATGCTTCATTTTCTATCCCCAATATTTTAAGTTTTTCAATAGCTTTGTATTCTATTTCTTCGTAACGTAATTTATTTAATTTTAATCCAGGAAGCATTACATTTTTTAAAACGTTAAATTCATTTAGGAGATAATGAAATTGAAAAACAAATCCGATTTTCTCATTTCTAATTTTTGCTAATTCATTTTCTTTTTTGTTTGCCATATTAATTTTATCAATCCAAAGTTCACCAGTATAGTCAGTATCCATTGTAGATAAAATATAAAGTAATGTTGATTTTCCACATCCTGATTTTCCTGTTAGAGAAACAAATTCTCCCCTTTGAATTTGAAATGTAATATCCTTCAATACAGGTATTGTGATAGGATCGTGAAATTCCTTGTTTATATTTTTTGTCTCTAATATAATATCCATTATTTTCCTCTAATAATTATAACCGGATCAATCTTACTTGCTCTTCTTGCAGGAAATAAACCTGCTAGATAAGTTGTTACAATAGAAAAAAGACCACCAATTAGATAATAAATTAAATCATATGAAACTGGGTATGTTTTTATAGTAGGTAGAGCAGCAGTATTAAAAGGTATTTGATCTATTAATGTTGATAAAGCAAAACCAAAAAATAAACCAGATGTTCCTCCAATTATACCAATAGTAAGTGCAATAGAAAGAAAAATAAATTTAACATCATTACCAGAAAAACCTGTTGCCTTTAGGATTGCAATTGAATCCATTTTTTCATAAATCATCATATTAAGAATATTATATATTCCAAAACCTGCTACGATTAATAAAGTAATACCGACTGCATATGAAATTAGAGTACGTACAAAACTACCTGTCTCAAATTGAGAATTTGCAGTTTGAATATCTAAAGCATCTAATTCAAATTTATTTCCAAACTCCTTTGCAATTTCTGGTGCTAAATTTATGTCGTTCAATTTTATTTGAATATCAGTAAAATAAGAATTAGAAACACCAAGAAGCTTTTGAGTTGTTGCTAAAGAACAATAACTTTGAACTTTATCAATATCTTGTAAACCTGATTGAAAGAATCCGACAACCTTTAATTTGATTCTTTCTCCTTTTGCCGTTGTTATTTGGATTAAATCTCCAATTGAAACTAGCATTTTTTCACCTGCAATTTTACCTAAAATTATACTATTAGGAATTTCACTTAAATCTTTATAATTTCCTTCAACTACATAGTCATTAAATGCAAATAATTTTTTTTCTTGTTCAACATCAACGCCATTTATTACGCCGTTAATATCTATTTGTCCAACATTATAAAAAACTTGCGCGCTTACTTTGGGGGTTGCACCGAGAATTCTTTTGTCGTTTTTTAAATAATTTAAAATGGGTTTTGCATTGTAAATATTTAATCGAATACTATTTGGTTTTATTGAAGAAATAAAATTATATTGTTTATTTGAGTCAATTTTTTGATTGATTGGTTGGTTTTCATTTGCTTTTATATCATTGTATAATTTTATATGGGGAGTTCTATTTAAAATTAATCCATCAAGTAGGTCATTTAAACCATTCATAAAGCCTAATAATGTAATAAACATCGTAATACTAAATGTTACACCTATAGCTGCAACTAGAGTTTGTCTCCATCTAGCTAATAAAAGTGATTTTGCAATTTCAAAACCTAAATTAATTTTCATTCGGAAGAATTATTTCATCATTAAATGTCAATCCTTTTAATATTTGAATGAATTCATAGTTTTTTAAACCTAATTCAATTTTTCGTTCCTCACCATTTGATAGATATACAGTATTTTTTTTTGTAAGATATTTTCTGGGAATTGTAAGTGAATTTTTAACTTCAGAAATAATGATATTAGCTTCAACAGATAAGTTTGGATAGAGCAGTGGGGGGGAAGTGTTGAATTGAGCATCAATTAAAAAAGTTTTTGATCTTTCATTCATAATTGGATAAATTTTAGTAATTGTTGCATCAAAAGTTTTTCCCTTGTAACTATCAAGACTAATTTTTGCTTTTTGTCCAATTTTAATTCTTACAATATCATATTCATCTATTTGTAATTTAATTATAAATGATTTTGTTGAGCCAATAACTGCAATTGGTACTTGAGGAGATATAAATTCCCCCTTTTTTTTAAGGATTGAAAATATTTCACCATCTATTTCACTTTTTATTGTAAAATCTTGATTTGTGTTAGTTATTTGTTCAGAATTTTTTTTTGCAACTCTATCATTGAATTTTAATTCTTTACACAAATCTTCATATTGAAGTAATGAAGATTTATAATTAGTCATAGAATTTTCATAATTTAATTCAGCATTTTCAAATTCAATTGATGTGATTACGTTTTTGTTAAAAAGATATTTTTTCCTGATAAATATGAGTGAGTCATTCCGCCATTTGTATTTGGCAACTTTTAGATTTAGTTTTAATGATTCTAATTTATTTTTATTATTCTTTAAAGAAGCA
>CANHVK010000103.1 GCA_947464135.1 Flavobacteriia bacterium
AGGCAATTGACGCTCTTGATGAAGTTGGTTCAAGAGTTCATATTACTAATATTAATGTTCCAAAAGAAATAATCGAAATAGAAGCTCAAATAGAAGCCTTAAAAGATAAAAAAAATGAGGTTATCAAATCTCAACAATATGAAGAAGCTGCCAAGCTGAGAGATGACGAACGTAAATTGCAAGATAAACTTGAAGTTGAGAAAAAGAAGTGGGAAGAAGAAAGTAAAATACACAGAGTTCAGGTTACAGAAGATAACGTTGCAGAAGTAGTTTCGATGATGTGTGGTATACCAGTTACTAGAGTTGCTCAAAAAGAAAGTGGTCGTTTAGTACAAATGGGTCAAGAATTAAGAGGAAAAGTAATTGGTCAAGATGAAGCGGTTGATAAAGTTGTTAAAGCTATACAACGTAATAGAGCTGGATTAAAAGATCCAAACAAACCTATAGGTTCATTCTTCTTTCTAGGGCCAACTGGAGTAGGAAAAACACAACTTGCTAAAGTCCTAGCAAAATATTTATTTGATTCAGAAGATTCTCTTATACGTATAGATATGTCTGAATATATGGAGAAATTCTCAATTTCTAGATTGGTGGGAGCCCCTCCAGGATATGTTGGATATGAAGAAGGAGGTCAGTTAACTGAAAAAGTTCGACGTAAACCATACTCTATTATACTTTTAGATGAAATTGAAAAAGCTCATCCAGATGTTTTCAATTTGTTACTTCAAGTTTTGGATGACGGACACATGACTGATGGTTTAGGAAGAAAGATTGATTTTAAGAATACAATTTTGATTATGACATCTAACATTGGAGCTCGTCAATTAGCTGACTTTGGCACTGGTGTAGGATTTGGAACAAAATCGCAAAGTGAACAAAAAGAAGAGAATAGTAAGGTTGTTATTCAGAATGCTTTAAGAAAAGCCTTCTCTCCTGAATTTCTAAATAGGATTGATGATATGATTATGTTTAAATCTCTCTCAAGAGAAGATATTCATAAGATTATTGATTTAGAGCTTATAAAGCTTTACGGTAGAATAAATTCTTTAGGCTATAAAGTTGAATTAACTGACAAAGCAAAGGATTTTATTTGTGAAAAAGGTTATGATGAAAAATATGGTGCTAGGCCATTAAAACGTGCTATCCAAAAATTTATTGAAGATCCTCTTGCAGAAGAGATTATCAAATCAAATTTAAAAGAAGGTGACTCTATTAAATTAGATTTAGAAGAATCTGGAGATAAGTTAACCGTAGTGGTATCAGGTTCTGGTAAATCTAAAGCTAAATCAAAAGAATAAAAGTAGACTTTAACTAAGTTAAAGAGAGGGGCGTTAATTCTGCCCCTTTTTTTTATATAAAAAAATTGACTAGTCTAGAAATAGAAAATATAATTTTATAAAAAAATTTTAAAATTAATAAATAGAAATTTTCTTAATTAAAATATTATTTGTGTTAAAAGGTTTTATTTTAATAAAATAAATTCCAGAAGAAATGTTTGAAGGAAAATCAAGAGATATTTCGTTAGAATTTAATTCATATGATTTAATTTCATTACCAAAAATATCATTTAATGAAATTGATTCAATTGAATTTTTACTTTTAATATTAATCTTTGAATTTGTTTTATTTAAAGGATTTGGGAAAATAATGTATTCTTTATCTAATTCATTTTTTAATAAATTTGTGGAGTCATTTGTATTTATGTAAATCTGTTTTGTAATATAATTTGGTTTTGTTAGTGTTACTAATATATTGTTTAGACTTGTATCTATTGAAATAACATTTAATCCTTTATTTAAAGTTTTACTGCTTAAATAATTGTTTTTGTTAGATAGACCCATGTTAATTTTGTCTGTCTCACAGTTTATAATTAGTTGTGAATCTTTTTTAACATAATCAAGTTTGTATTCTAAAAAATTAGGAATTTTGGTTTTTAGTTCAATACTTGGGTCGCCGAATAAAATCCAAGTTTGCATTACTCCATTACCTAATGAATTATATTTGTTAAGCATTTTTGCCTGACTGTTATAAAAAAGTTCACCAATTGAGTATCCATTTTCCAAAGTATCGTTGCTTATTATTGAATTTATAATTTCATCTTGAGTAAGCATAGGTGGTGCCCAATCCATTAAAATTGAAGAACCACAAAATGCAATAGAACCAGTATATGTATTTTCGTCTTTACATTTATTAAAATATTCTGCAAGACAACTTTGACCATTGGTAAATTTTCCATTGTCACATGCAACAGAAACAATAAATGGGTTTTTTTTATCGTTAGTAAGTTCTTTAAGGTCGTTCGATGATAATTGACCCGTAAGCATTAAGTTATCATCTCCGTGTCCAGTATAGTTTAATAAACTAATTCCATTGTTTATTACTTCTAAAATATCAGTTTTGTTAGGTGATCCTGCTTTATCATCAATCCCATGATCACCATCGTAAAATTCATAAATTTCAGAAAAACCGAAATTATAAAGTTTATTTTTAATTTTTCTCAAATGTTCCCAGTCTGCTTCTCCTTGATCACCTTCACCTATACCTTCATTTGAGCCAATTCCAGCAGATTTTATCATCCAATTTCCATCAAAATTTTCTTTTTCATAATAAATCGATTTATTAATAAAGGATTTTATTTCATCAGATGTCCCTGTAATTCTTCCAATAAATAATTCCGGATATAAATCATTAGTTAGTTGCCCATAGTAGCTATCACTATAATAATTATCACCATCAATATTTCCATAGTTGTAAGCAGGAATTTCATCATGATTCCCAATAATTAGTACATATTTTAAATTAGGAATTGATTTGTGATATGTAATGATTTTACTTTTTAAGTCTTCAGGAGATAATTTAGTATTTAGTTTTAAGATAGTTGTTTTAATGCCTTTTTGATTTTTCCAATTTGCTAATATTTTTACGATGTTTTCGTTGGTATCTTTACATATTATCAGAAGTTCATTAACTGTTGGGTTTAGTGATTTTGTTTTTTTTAAATCTTTGTTAAAATCGTAAAAATTCAGATTTGAACTAATATAGACAGTTTTTTTTTCAGAGATGTTTGGAATAGTTAAAAATTTATCTTTAAAAAAGATTTTAATTA
>CANHVK010000104.1 GCA_947464135.1 Flavobacteriia bacterium
CTCCTTGATCAACTTTAATTTTGATGAGTACAAAACCTGAGGAACCTTCGCCACAAGTATAACCTGGATTACGAACATAGTAGTTATTATTTTGATGCGGATCTCTTCCACTTAACACCCATTCAACCATCACATTACCACCGTACACTTTATCCCCTCCTGTTTTGCTTTGTTGATCATTTCCTCCTTTGTTTATTTGTTGTTTTTGTTTGATTTTTTGTTCAGTTTGTATTTTTTCTTCTAATATTTTTTGTCTTTTACCTTCTCCGCCTGATTCTTTAAAAAATTGTTTCTCTAATTCCTTAATTGATTTTTCAACATCTTTAGAAGACATAGGTTTTGATTCAGTCCAATCTTCTTTCATTGTTTTTTGTCTATTGTCATTCATATCCCTAGCAATGCTTTTTGCATCGTTAGTATTTGAATTAGACATAATCTCTATATCCTTTGGATCTATTTCTAGTTCGTCTTTGGCTATTTCAACTCTCACTTCATTTTTAAAGTTCCACCCTTCCACTTCCCATGATTTTTCATACGTTTGAAACAACAAATAAAAAAATGCACTAAAAAAAGTGAGGAGCACAGCCAAAATTGGATATTTATATTTATCAAGAAGAAATAAAAAATTATTCATTAATCGTTATATCTTTTATTAACTTATGATCCATCAAGTTGTAATAATGAATATCATCATCCTTATGAAGAATTAACAAATCTTTAGTTAAGACTCTAATCTGATTATACTCCAGGGGAATCAATTGGTCTCCAGAAAGAGAATAAAGGCCGAATTTAGCTCCATTAGAAACTAAGTAAAAATTATCTGCTATCAATGAAATACTGGTGAAAATAGCAGGTATAATCCATTTCGCTTTTTCATTAATTACACCCTGCAATGACTTAACTTCAACAATAGCTAAACCAAAATGATAGCTCGAAGCATAGTCAAAAATTGGTAAAATTGAAACTGACTTATCTTCCAAATTTATGTATCCCCACTGTTTGCCCTTACAAAAAGAGATCAATTTTGAAACATCACCCAACCCTGTAAATTCAGGCTTTAAAACATATCTTCCTACATTATCAATTAATCCATATTTTCCTTTAAAACGAACCCTTGCAAACCCATCATGGAAAGTACAAACTTGTTTAAAATTTGGAACTACATCATATATATTTTTTATTACTTTTTTACATTGTTCATCTAAAAAACCCAGTTTATTTCCCAAAATAAAAATGGCTCTTCCTCCATTTAAAGGTGAAATATATTCATATGTAGGTTTTAAAATAATTTTATTACTTGTGGTTTTAATTCCATACAAGATACTATCTCTAAAAACCAACAGCGTATCGTTAAAATAATAAATCTCTTTGTGGATGGGCTCGGTTATAAATCCACCTAAAGAATCTATAAACGCTTCCTTACCTTCAAAAACAACTTTTGCTTTATTTTTTTCAAATGGAAAAACATCAGTGAATTTCGGAGCAATCTTCTGTCTACCAACGAAATCATAAAATGCGTATAATGAATCTTTTGCTCCATATATCAGACCTTCTGAATATTGTCCCAATTCGTTAAAATCAAGTGGTAATATATATTTACCCGAACGATTTATAACACCAGATTTACCTCCTTTTTCTACTATCGCTCTCCCATTAACAAAATCTGAACCTAAATCAAATTGAAAAGGAATAACTACAACATTTAGCTTGTCAACATATCCATATAATCCATTTTTCTGCGCCAAAGCTAATCCTTCACTAAATAAATTTAAGGATTCATATTCAGGTTCATATATTTCAATTCCTTTTTGATTCATCCAACCAAATAATTTTTCTCTTTTAAATGGATATAGAGCTAATTTAGTTAAATCCTGATCTCTTTTAAGGTCTTCTTTAAAAGGATAATCAGGATAATCTTTCTTGAATTTTTTAATTCTATCTTCAGAAAATTCATTCATATAGATTGAATATAACTTTCTCCAAGCTTTATCAATATTTAGATTAGAAGGATATAGTTGAATAAAACGTGCATAATCTTCTATCGTATTTGTTTGTGTTTCTAATCGATAAAGAGCATCCATTGCTTCAGATATATATTTATTTGAAGGATTACTATTAATAAACCTAACATAATCAGTTATTGTACCACTGATGGTTTGTTCCGAAAAATAAGTTAAATCAAACCTATCTTGTAATTCGACTTTATATTTAATTGAAGGATATGCCTTTAAAATAGAATCGTAATAGATCGATTTATTAATTTTAATTGCTTTTTGAAAAATTAAAGAATCACGTTGTTGTAAACTTAATTGACTTTCCTTAGCCCAGGGATATTTCTCCATAAATTCAGTCAAGGCAACTTCATTATTTTTACCTAAGGCTATTTGATAATAATAAGTACCAATTCTTTCTCTTAAAATAAAGATACTATCATAAGTTACCCCTAACTGACCAAATCTCAATTGATCTTCATTACTTAAATTAGAAAAATTCAATTCTGCATTAGAAATATATTTATAAGCAGAATCGATATTGTGAAATGGATTGTCCTTTCGGTAGTATATGGTTGCTAAACCAAAAGATGCTGGAACAGGTTTCTTTTTTAATGACTCGTAAAAAAGTTTTTTAGCTTCAAAATAATTCATTTCATTGAGACAAAAGAACGCCTTTTCTATCTTTCCTGCAAATGATACAAATGAAAGAAACAAAAAAACAAATAATGTCTTAAAGTGGATTAGCATAAAAAGAAATAACCTTCATAATTCTTATACAATAATACAAAAAAAAAGCCCTCATTGAGGGCTTATCGTAGTTGGAATAGTTCTTATTTAGTAAGTCTTCCGTATCTTGATTTAAATTTATCAATACGTCCAGCTGTATCAACAAATTTAACAACACCTGTGAAGAATGGGTGTGACTTATGTGAGATATCCAATTTCACTAATGGATAATCATTACCATCAGTCCAAGTAATGTTTTCGCTAGAAGAAGCACAAGAATGACA